>JBDGYW010000274.1:0-8155 GCA_039588935.1 Gemmatimonadota bacterium
ATCGAAAGTGAGGCATTTGTGACATCGGACAGCGGCAAGATCGTACTCGAACAAGTGAACAAGACCTACCGAAAGGACGCTGAGGAGGTACGCGCCCTGGTGGACGTATCGCTCAAAGTCGACTCAGGGGAGTTTGTGGCCGTCGTGGGTCCGTCGGGATCGGGGAAGTCTACTCTTATGAATGTGATGGGGCTGTTGGACCACCCGGACTCCGGCACCTACCGTCTGGACGGTGGTGACGTGGCGTCTCACGAACCTGACGAGTTGGCCCGTCTCCGCAACGAGAAGATCGGATTCGTGTTCCAGAGCTTTCACCTGCTTCCCAAGACCACGGCGGTCGAGAACGTGGAGCTGCCGCTGATCTACTGCACCCGATCGGACATCTCCGGTCTCGGCGCGCGGGCTCTCGAACAGGTGGGCTTGAAAGACCGGGCGAAACACCTTCCCAGCGAACTCTCGGGCGGCGAACAGCAGCGAGTTGCCATCGCCCGTGCCCTGGTAAACGATCCCGAGGTGATCCTCGCGGACGAACCAACCGGCAATCTCGACACGCGCTCCGGGCTCGAAGTCTTGGCGATCTTTCAGGATCTGAACCGACATGGAAAGACCGTCGTACTGATCACTCACGATCCGGAAGTAGCCGCCATGGCCGACAGAGTGCTCGAAATAGTGGACGGTCAGATGGTCTCGGACAAACCAACGGAGTCACCCAAGGATGCGCGCAGGGAGTTGGAGGTGGCGTCATGAAGACCCAGCGACTTTTCCGTCACGGACTTCGTGGAATGGGTCGTCACAAGCTGCGGACTTTTTTCATGATGCTCGGCACGTTTATCGGTGTTCTGGCGCTGACGCTGGTCGTGGCGATTGGGCAGGGCACCAGGGATACCGTGATAGCGAGAATAGACAAGATCTTCTCCGGGTCCAGCATCCTTTTGTCGGCCAGCGGCGGTGGGAGCAGGGGCGGACCGCACGGGACGGGACCCACTACAACGCTCACCATAGACGATCTGAACGCGATTGAGAGGTCTGTTCCCGGCATCTATGTCTGGGATCCGATGCTCATTGTCGGATCGCGAGAAGTCATCTATCAGGGAAACAGCAGCACTGTGCGTGTAATGGGCCACTCGGACGACTATGAAGAGGTGTGGAATCGAGGCGCGAGCCGAGGCAGGCTTTTTGGAGTGGTAGATGTGAGGACGTTGGCGCGTGTCGCGTTGGTTGGGGAGACGGTGGTAGAGGAAGTGTTTCAGGGAGCAGATCCCATCGGCCTGCAGATCAGAATCGGGTCGATTCCGTTCGAGGTGATCGGCGTTCTGGAATCCATCGGGATTGATTTGCACGGTTGGGACAGAGACAACGAGATAATCGTCCCGTACACCACGGCGATGCGGCGGATCATGAACGTCGACTACATCGGGACCGCCAAGCTCTTGGCAGTGAGTGATGGCGAGATCGATGCCTCGGTCTCGGCCATCGAAAGTTTGCTCCGCGAACGCCACGCTCTCGCCGAGGATGAACCCAACGACTTCAGCATGTTCACGCCCGTTCAGGTAACGCAGATGGTGGGCTCGATGAACCGGATCTTCACGCTGTTTTTGCCCATTGTTGCCGGAGTGTCACTCCTCATCGGCGGGATAGTGGTGGCCAACCTGATGATCATGGGAGTCAACGAACGTCGCGGCGAGATCGGGCTGCGGAAAGCGGTTGGTGCGCGTGGAAAAGACATCCGCCTGCAGTTCCTGATGGAGTCGTCTCTGGTAACCATCGTCGGAGGTGTGTTCGCACTGATCGTTGCCGCTGCTGCGCTCACGTTCGTATCTCGTGCAATGGATATCCCGGGTGTTTTGCCCTGGGAGGCAGGTCTGTTGGGCATGGGTGCCGCGATTCTCGTGGGGCTGGTAGCCGGTGTGGCACCCGCACGAAGGGCTGCGGCGCTGGACTCGGTTACGACGCTGCGGGAATAACCGGTACCGCGCGGTGAGACTGGCTCGAAACCTCCAGTTGTCGATCAAGGCGCTGGTTCGGCATCGCGTTCGAACAGCCCTCGCCCTGTCAGGAATGGCTGTCGGGGTGGGGGCGGTTCTCGTGTTGACCGCGGTTGGGGAAGGGAGCGAGCAGCAGATCATCCAGGAGATTGACGCTCTTGGAAAAGACATGCTGATCGTGAGTGCCGTCGAGGCGCCGCGCGTGCCGTGGAGAAGACGAACCTTGGCGAAGGTTAACACTTTGGTGTTGGCTGACGCGGAAGCGATACGTGAGGGATCGCCGGATGTGGCGCTGGTTGCACCTGAGCAGAACACGGGTCGGCGGGTCAAGTACGGCACGATCTCGACCATGGCAACGGTGCGTGGCACGACAGTGGAGTACGAAATCGTTCGCAACTTCAGGACGGTTTCGGGTCGATACTTCACGCATGAGGAAGATCGCAACTCGGCCCGTGTCGCGGTGCTGGGATCACGCGTGAAGGACTTGCTCTTCCCTGAAGAAGACCCTGTCGGCAAGACGATGCTCGTCGGCAAGACCTCGTTCGAGGTGATCGGCGTGCTGGAAAGCAAGGGAACGACCGCCGACGGCTTGTCCGAGGAGGACAATCAAATTGTCATCCCCATCCGGACGGCTCTGCGCAGGGTGTTCAACGTCGACTACATCAACATGCTCTACGTCCAGGTGAAGGACCGCACCAGCATGGACGCGGCGCGGGAACAGATCGCGAATGTGCTCAGGACCAGGCACCGGACACTCGAGTTTGGGCGTTTGGATGACTTCAGAATCCAGAATCAGCGCGTGATCCTCAATGCGCGACTCGAGACAGTAGCGTCGTTCAAGCGCATGATTCTAGGACTCGGCGCCGTAGCGGTAGTCGTGGGCGGAGTCGGTATCCTCTCGATCATGCTCTTGGCAGTGAGAGAACGCAGGAACGAGGTAGGCTTGCGCGTGGCAGTCGGCGCCCGAAGAAAGGACATTCTCACCCAGTTCCTGGTGGAGTCGTTACTCCTGGGAGCTACTGGAGGATTGCTTGGGGTAGTGGCGGCACTGGTGGTGGCCTGGATTGTCGGCATGAGCACCGAGTGGCAAACAGTTCTGAATGGAACCGCGCTTGCCGTCGGGCTGGTGTGCTCGCTTGGCATTGGTGTGCTCTTCGGGGTGTTTCCCGCGCAGCGAGCCGCGGCGTTGGATCCGATCGAGGCGTTGAGGGCGGAGTAGGACTAACCGCTGCACGTGCTCGCTCGGTGTACCTGGCGTGTCATTCGGGCCGCGTCCATTTCAGATCATCTGCCGCGGAGGAACGCGGATGGTTGCGGATGTCGTCGAGGGATTGGGCGCTCGCTCAGTGCCCTTGTTTCACGCAGCCTCGTAACGCAGCACCTTCACCGACGCGCCGCTACCGGCGGCAGCTTTGGCGATATCGAGGGCATGGGCCGCAGTCTCGTCCGGCACGAATTGTTCCCCGCAGTTTGGACAGACCAGACCCGGTACTTCCTTGATGACAACGATCTTGTCTTCAGGCTCGAAAGTGAGCGTTACGAGGCCTTCACTGACATTCTCCTGGCCGCAAACGGTGCAGGTCATCGAAGCCTCCGCCGAAAATCTGAATCCCACATGTCGGGGTCAGGTCGGTAGGTCGAAATCACCACTGTAATGTCGCTGCCTTCCTGGTCAGCCGCCACCACATGGAGTGGTTGACCCAGGACCCAGGCCAGGACCAGACGGCTGGGTAACGGACGGTCATCGGGGTAAACGGCAATCGTCTCTCCTGATTCCAGAGCCCACCAAACGTCGTCAACTGAGATCTGACGTTGGACCATGCGCTGTAGCGCATGCACGCGAAACACCAGTCGCCGGCCAACCATCGGTCAGGCTAGCCGATGAAAACAGAATGGCGGTAACCCGTATTACGCGGCCATTGCCGAAATTGTGCGAAAGTGGGTGAAAAGCCTCTCTACTCCGCCGTCTTCAGCACCTCCACCGGATCGACGCGTGTAGCCCGCAGCGCGGGCAGGTAGCTGGCGCCAAGAACCACTGCGAAGAGCAGCAGCGCGCCACCGACAAACACCCGCGGGTCGTGCGCACTGGTGTTCCAAAGGAACGACTCCAACAGCCGCCCGCCCGCCCATGCGCCTGCGAGCCCAGTCAGTATACCGACCGTAGCGGTGACCGTGCTCTTTCTCAGCACGAGATTGAGAACTCGTCCTCCATGGGCGCCAAGCGCCATGCGCAAACCAAGCTCACGCTGCCTGTTTGCCACCGAGTATGCCACGACTCCCCAAGTGCCAACTGCTGCGAGGAGGACGGTGATGCCGGCGAAGCTGAGTAGTAGCCAGAAGATCAATCCGGTGTCGCCGACGGATTCGGAGATCAGATCGTCCATCGCCGTGATGCCACTCATGGCCACGGTCGGGTCCATTGCGTAGATCTCGTCCCGGATAAGGCTGATGGCGTCATTGGGATCGCCGGTGGTTCTCGCCAATGCGTAGCTGCCGAACCGGCGCTCCCTCAGCGAGTAATACGCGATAGGCCGTCTGTCTTGAGCCGGCCCGGTGTAGACCACATCGCCAACCACCCCCACCACCTCAGCGGTTTCCCTTCCGGGCAACGCGAAGAATGTCGTGACCCTCTTTCCGATCGGGTCCTGGTCGGGGAAGTATCTCGACGCCGCCGATTGGCTCAACACCACGACTGGGGGACCGTTCAGATCGTCGAATCGGCTGAACACGCGCCCTCGAAGCACCGGTATTTCGAGCAACTCGAAGTAGTTGTCCGAGACGGGCACTACAGCCGCGCTGCCGGCGTCCCTCATTCCGGATTCACTGTCCTCGATCCTGATGCCAAGCACGGCCTCGAAGCCTTTCAGGATACCACCCGACGACATCGCGATACCGTCGACGCCGGGGATCTCGGTCAGGCGTTGCTGGAGCTGATCGTCGAACTGCGCCGAGAGAACAACATGCGATCGCCAGACTGCTTCGTCACGTGGATCAAGACGTGGGACGGCTTGCGGGTTCGAGAGTTCGAATGAAAGCAGCCTCTCCGAGCGAAACCCTTCGTCTACACCCATCAGGCGTGCCACGGTGCTTCCTATCAATCCCACCCCGATCAGGAGCATCAGTGCGAGAGAAACCTGCGCGCCTACCAGCACGCCTTGGGAGTCCAGCCGTGACCTTCCTCCGTGTCGCCTCGTAACGCCTGATCCGTCTTTGAGGTGCTCCGTTATATGAGACGTAGATACTCGAAGAGCCGGTATCAACCCAACCAACACGGCGGCACCCAACGAGATGAGAACCGCGAAACCAGTGACACGCGCGTCGATTCCCAATCCTGCGGGATCGATGACCCGAAGTCCGGATTGGCTTCCCTGCAGGAACTGAGTCGGCCAGGCGACGGAAACGAGCCGCATCCCCCAGACGGATAGGGCAAGGCCCGCCAAGCCACCCAACGTCGAAACAATCAGGCTTTCCAGGAGAAACGAACGAATCAGACGCCAACGTGAGGCGCCGAGTGCGCTACGAACGGCGCCCTCCCGCACGCGGCGCCGCGCGCGCGTGAAGAACAGGCCAGCTATGTTTGCGCACGCAACGAGCAGGACCAGCCCGGAAGCCAACGCAAGAAAGATCGAAGCGGTACGAGCGTCCCGGTTGGTCCATATGTCAGAGAATGCCCGGAGTCCACCACCATACCCGTTCCAGGTCCACTCCCCTCCAATGGCTTGGCCGACCGTTATCATCTGGGCTTCGGCGGCGGCGAATGTGGCCTCCGGCGCGAGACGCCCCACAACCCACGCGACGTGATTCCCGGGTTGTTGAAGCACCCCTGGCTGGAAGACCGCGTAGGCGCCAAGCGGTACCCATAGCGTCGCCTCCCCTGTGAAACCGGAGAAGCCGCGAGGCGCAACGCCCACAACCTCGAAGATCTCACCGTTCAGCTCGATTTCCCGCCCGACAGCCGCCGGATCGCCTCCCAACCTCGTTTGCCAAAAGGAATGGGAGACTACGGCAACACGGTAAGGTCCGTTTGGGTCCGCCTCTTCCTCGACGAAACCGCGTCCCAGCACCATTGGATGCCCGACGACATCGAAGTAATCGGGTGACACAACCTCAGTTGTGAGTTGATCCGCCGGCCCGAAGCCCGTGAGCGTCGCAACGTTGTGCCGATAGCTGGCCACGGGGTCGATCAGGCGGTCCGGCCAGTCCACGAGTCTTTGCAGGTACGGGTAAGCCCACCGAGTTATTCGCGCACCGTCGTCTTCCGTGCGCGTCAGGTCTACGCTCACCATGCGATCCGACTCGGGGAATGGAGGGGGAGTGAGCACCGAAACCTTCAGGGCAGAAAATGCCGTGATATTTGCGCCAATGCCCAACGCCAGAATGGTCACGGCAGAGAACGTGAAGCCGGGGGCTTTGAGGAGCCCGCGGAGTGCTATGCGTAGGTCCGAAATCAATCCGCTCACGATCTGCTTCCTTCCTCTGTGTTCCCTGTGTCCCCGCAGACCGGATGGCGATCCGACTCCACTGCGGTCTTCCCATCTCGTCTGCAATCCAGTGCGCATGAGCCCTCGCAGCTCCCGCAGCTGAAAACCCAGCAGTTCCCGAGCGCCGAACGCTCTCCGTGCGTTGGCAACCCGGGCACGGTAGACGTCTTCGATCTCCATGCCGTACTCAGCTCGCAGCCGCGATGGGTGGAACAGAAGCGCTCCGCGGAAAAGCCACAGCCAGAGCGGTGAGGGTTCCTGGGGATTGCGGCGACTCATGTTGCCCGCGCCTGAAGCACCTGCTTCGCCTCTGCGATGTCCACCAGCTGTCTCAGCCGCGCGGATTCCGCGGCCAGGACCTCCCGCCCCCATGGCGTGAGGCGATATGTGCGCCTTCTGCTGTCTTCTGTCTGCGGTTGCTCCGGAGGCGGTGCCGGTTCGATCAGTTCTTCGTTTCGCATTCGCCTGATAGCGTGGTAGAGTGCACCAGTCTCGATCTGCATGCTCTCGCCCGTTCGTTCTTCCACTTCCTTGATGATGCTGTATCCGTGTCGGTCGTGGTCGGCCAGCGCGAGCAGGATGTGGTAGGTGAGCGTTGTGATCGGCCGTGTGTCACGCGGGTTCTTCATACGAGACTCGTTCGTTGAGGGACAAACCTCTAGTGCATGACCTGCAACTATATGAATCATTCACATAAACTATATGAATGGTTCATATAACGGAATCCGCGGGCGATTTGTTTCAGGAGGAGCTCCTCCCCGTGGCAGAACCTTGGCGGGTGCAATGAGCGCCGAGATGAACGGTGGGTTGTAGCCGTTCTCCGCTGGCTGCACGTAAAATGTTGTCACAAAATAAGTTGCGCAGCCGGCACGAGGTCAAGACCAGGCAGTATGTGCCAAAACGGCAGTCATTCGTGGTCTCGAATGCATCAGTCGTGATCTTGAATCCACGATTCGTGATCACGAACGATCAACTCAAACGCAAAGTGACCTGTTCGAAACGACGAATCGTTCAGTCGATGTCTCGAATGACGCACTGCATGCCACGAATGCAGGTTCCTGGTTACGAATAAAGCATTCCAAGCGACCAGCGACCCGTTCCTGGTCAGCAGCCAGTGGGTTTCGGCTGGGTTGCGCTTGCGTATTGTCTTCCCGCGGATCATTCTTGCAGCCGCGAGCCATGAGGGCTTCCAGGTTGGTTGAATAGTGGGGGAGATTTTGGGCAGAGTTTCAAACGGCAGTGCACACGCGCCACGGGAACAAACCCGCCTCGTCCGGGACATGAGTTTGATGGGCCTCGCGGCGACAGGGATCTGCTCGATGATGGGTGCCGGGATCACGGTCGTCCCGTTCATGATCCAACGGAACGTTCCCGGAGTCGGGCCGTACGTGTTGCCTGCGTACCTCTTCGCAGCCCTACCCGCCGTACTGGCGGCACTCGCGTATGCGATCCTCGCGTCGGCCATGCCCAGAGCGGGTGGCAGCTACGTATACGCCAGCCGCGCTTTGAACCCGTACCTGGGATTCGTTGCGAGCTTCTCCCAGTGGTTTGGGCTCTGCATTGCGATTGGAGTGGTGTCGTACGTGCTGATTCCGTTCCTGCGCGATGTAGCCGCCGCTCTGGGGTGGCACCCCCTGGCCGAAACATTCGACACCGGTGCCGTCAGGCTTTCGTTGGCGCTGTTGTTCC
>JBDGYW010000275.1:0-8108 GCA_039588935.1 Gemmatimonadota bacterium
CTGGAATCCGCTGGCTCACCGAGTAGGAGAGCACACCGTAAATCCCCAACGCCGCGAGTAGCAAGGCGGTTCCGGCAAATGACCCGAGGAGCAGCAGCGTGAAGCGCCTTGGAGAGACGGCTCGGTCCACTATTGCGTTCAGCGTCCGGAAGTCCCCTGTGGGCATTGTAGGGTCGGTTGCCTGGATGGCCGCATTCACACCACCGAAGAGTGCCTCGGGGGGAAGCGCCGACCGGACCACCATGTCCAGCGTTCCCCACGCCCGTTGAGTCATGGGCATATACAATTCGATTCCCGACGTCTGCTCCAACGACTGGTGCCGAACGTCTTCCACGATCCCGACTACCTCCGACCCGCCTCCAAGGCGCAGGATTTGCCCCAGAGGCTCCTGTCCCGGGAACATCCGCCGTGCACCCGACTCGTTGATGATGACCACATTCCCCGTCTCCCACGTGTCGTCAGCCGTGAAGTGCCTGCCGGAGATGAGGGGGATCCCCATGGCTGACATGTACCGGTAATCCACGATGCGGGGGAACACGTTGTACTCATGCTCCTCATCCTCGGGTTGACCCAAGGCCCGAATGCCCCATGAGCGGTTCCGGCCCAACGGCAAGCAGTCGCTCAGGCCCACTGATTCCACACCGGGGACCGCCCCGACGTTGGCAACCAATTGTTCGTAGAAGGTCACCGCCGCGGGCCGGCCCTCGAACGGCTGGTTCCGATCGAGCTGGCCCTGTTCCGTATCAACCCGCCAGGCAACCAATCCATCGGGCCTGAAGCCCAATTCCACATCCAGAACGCTGGCGAAGCTCCTGAGGAGGAGCCCACCTCCCACCAAGAGGATGCAGGCTATGGCCACCTCCGCTACTACCAGCACCTCGCGGAGACCGGTGTGCCCACGACCGTCGCTCGATCCCCTGCTGGAGTCCCTGAGAGCCGACGCTTCCTGGCCTGCAGACATCTGGAGGGCAGGGAGGGCCCCGATCAACAGCCCGGCCGCTAGTGACACTCCGAGCGTGAACAAGAGGACCAATCCGTCTACCGACACGGCCTTCAGCATCGGGATCTTCACAGCGGTCGTATTCGCCACCAGTTCCGTGGCTCCATACCCGATACCCACACCTATGACCGCACCACAGAAAGACAGGATCAGGCTCTCCATCAAGAGCTGTCTCACCAAGCGATTCCGGCGGGCTCCCATGACGCTTCGAATCGCCATCTCCTTGCGCCGCTTCGGTCCGCGGGCCAGCAGGAGGTTGGAGAGGTTGGCACACGCAATCAGCATCACCGCACCGGCTGCCGCGGCCAAGAGGAGCATCGCCGGCCGGAACCGGCCGGATATTTGATCCTGAAGTCGCGAGACCGATGCTCCAAGTCCC
Organism: Gemmatimonadota bacterium; assembly: GCA_039588935.1. Lineage (GTDB taxonomy): Bacteria > Gemmatimonadota > Gemmatimonadetes > Gemmatimonadales > GWC2-71-9 > JBDGYW01. Next base: position 1,380 of record JBDGYW010000275.1, read on the forward strand.
CACCTATTAGGGTCTGCCTCCTGGAGATATTGAACGATGAGGTCGAGATCGGCCTGAGAACTTTCTAACGTGGCGCCGGACCTTAGTCGTCCAATCATTGAAAGGGTATTTCCCCAGCTGTCAGTCTCGTCGCTGATGGGAAAAGGCCTGAGAAAATCCACCCGGGATCCGGGTGAAAAGGTGGATCCGAAGTCAAACGTGGCCGGGAGGATACCGACAACCTCCGTGGGTAAGTCGTTCAGCGTGATCGCGCGCCCTACAATGCTTGGATCGGCGCCGTAACGCCGAGTCCAAAACCCGTGCGTGAGGATTGCTGCAGGCCGGCCATCCCAGACACTCTCTTCGTCCACGAAGTTCCGTCCTATGAGAGGTCTGACTCCCAGAACGTCCAGGAAGTTTTGGGCCACATCAACTCCCACCAGCCGTTCCGGCAAATCGTCTCCTGAAAGGTTGTAGCTCGCGTATTCGAAGAACGCCATATATCCGGTGAGGGCATCGAAGGATTGGTTCATCTCCCGGAAATCCCTGAGGTTCGAGGTGCGCGACGTCACCAGCGACAAGTTCCCCGCCCCGCTATCGGTCTGGGCCACCCAGACCAGATCCTCCGGATTCTCGAAAGGCAGCTGTCGGATCAAAAGGGGGCTCATGACGCTGAAGACGGCCGTATTCGCCCCAACGCCCAGGCCGATTATCAGGGCCGCAAAGGCATAGAACCGGAAGTCCCTGCGGACTTCCCTAAACGCCGATCGAGTGTCTTGTGTGAAGCTCATGATTCGATTCTCTCTGACCGTGGAGAACGTCGGGGAAAGGGTTGCGGATACGCCCTGCGATGTGCTCGCGGGTTTGACGGAGAGGAGCCGGCGGGGAACCAAGGTCACCGCCAATCTCGATGTCTGGCGCCAGTACCATACTCTGGCAGACAGACCGCCCTTGTCGGACCGGCGCCGCGAATATGTTTCATGGAAGTCACCCAGTATTTCGGCTACATCCTTTTCGTCCACCATCCACCTGATGAGCGCTTCGGCCCATCGCGGCCCACCCTGCGTCTTTACCATCAGAGTTGCTCGGCGACTTCTTCCCACATTTCCAGCAGAGTCGCGCGACTGTCACGGACCTTTGCCAAGCCGGTTTCTGTGATCTCGTAGGTTCGTTTCGCTCGCCCGGCACGCTCCGTGGACGGCACACCATCCTTCGCATCGAGCCACCCCTTCTCCTCCAGCCGTTTGAGCGTGAGGTATGTGGCTGCCTGCGAGATCTCCTTGCCGGTCTGCTCCGTCAGAGCCCTGGCTATCGATACTCCGTACGCCTCTTCGCCGAGGCGCATTGCGGCGAGAAGAACCAGTTGTTCGAATTCACCCATCATATGTTTGCCCATTTCGCCTCCTTGCTACTTCATACGACCCTTACCTATACAAGTTTCACTCTACAATAATGACTATACAATTCTGAAGTCGAGGTGGTAGGGGGCGTATGGAAAGCCCGCGGATGCCGAACCTGGTCCTTCCCCTGACTATGTGAAACCTCGGCAGTCTGCATGTCGTAGAATGTTGTACGCAATAGTCATAGATTATAAGACAAATACTGAACGAGGATCAGATGACTAAGCGCGGCTACCTAGGAGAGTTCGAGCATTTGGTGTTGCTGGCGGTGATGCGGCTCGGGCCGGAGTCGTACGGCGTGACGATCCGGCAGGAGATCGAGGCCCGCAGCGGTCGAGATGTCTCGCTTGGCGCCATATACCCGACCCTCGACCGGCTCGAGGAGAAGGGATACGTCAAATCGTACGTCGGTGAGCCCACCGGCGAACGGGGAGGACGGTCAAAGCGTCACTTCGTTCTTCAACCCTCGGGAGAAGAAGCGTTGCGCAGGTCTTGGCAGGTGCTGACGGCACTTTGGGATGGGTACGAGCCCGACCCACAGAGGGGGACTGAGTGACGGGGCCGACCGAAGAACTGCGGCACAGCGTTGAGACCGGTCCCAAGCTCACACGCGCTCAACATTGGTTGCTTCGCGCTGTGCCGGCAACACACCGTGAACAACTCGTGGGAGATCTGTTGGAGGATTACCACCGCCGCGGTCTGGCAAATCGACATGGACAGACAGAAGTACGGTGGCTCCGACGAGAAATCCTGCGCGCGGTCGCCGCAAACCTGAACACTCGCGCACGAAACCGTCTCACCGGCCCAAAGCAAAATCATGAGCGATCGTCCACCTCGAAAAAACGTGGGAATGTCATGGAATCGACCATCCAGGATCTCCGTCTTGCGTTGCGCGCATTCTTCAGGAACCCCGGAGTCGCATCCGTGATCGTCGTGACGTTGGCGCTAGGCATTGGCGCCAACGCCGCGATCTTCTCTGTGATGAACACGGTCATTCTGAAGCCCCTTCCCTTTCCTGAACTGGACCGTTTGGTCACGGTGTGGACTCCACAAACGGGGTACAGCAGAAACCCACTGTGTGATGCTGACTGGATCGACTTGCGTGACGGCAGCGAGTCGTTCGAATTTTGGGGTCCCTACCTTCCGGAATCCTTCAACCTCTCCGGGGATGAAGACCCTGAGCGGGTACGTGGCGTGTCGGTGACCCTGGGGGTTTTGGAGGCTCTCGGGATTGTTCCGTCTAGGGGGCGCCTCTTCACCGAGCGGGACATGCAGGATCCCTCCCGCAGCACTGTTATCGTGAGCGAACGCCTTTGGAAGACTCGTTACGGCAGTGATCCCGACCTGATAGGTCGCGACATTCGGATCGACGGAGCGGGGCGCACGGTGATCGGCATCCTTCGGGAAGATTTCCGATTCCCGGGGCGGCAAGCTCTGCGAGAACCGGACGTGCTGCTGCCGCTCTATCTGGACGAAACAGATCCCGAGCGTGGATCGTACTACCTGTCCGTCCTCGGCAAGCTCAGAGAGGATGTGTCGCTCGAGGCGGCACGACGGGAACTCGGCGTGATCGCCGCGCGGCTCGAAGAGGCATACCCAGAAACGAACCGCGACAGGATCGTGGAGATGTACCGCCTCAGAGAGGAAGTGCTCGGCGATTCGGGGAGCCGCGTTTGGACTCTGCTCGGCATTGCCGGAATCGTTTTGCTGATCGCGTGCACGAACGTGGCAAGCGTGTTGCTGGGACGGAACGCGGCGCGAAACGCGGAAATGGCGGTTCGCATCTCGTTGGGGGCAGGACGCGGTCGCCTGGTACGCCAACTGCTCACGGAAAGTCTCGTCTTCTCTATTGTAGGAGGCACGGCCGGGCTGCTGTTCGCATGGTGGGGGATCGGTCTCCTACGCGGTACGACCTCGGCAAATATGCCTCGCATCGCCGACGTGCAAATCGACATGGCAGTGGTGTTGTTCACCTATTGTGTGGCCGTTCTAACCGGTGTGCTGTTCGGAATCCTGCCGGCACTCACAACCTCCCGCACGAACCTCACCAGCAACCTCGGACAGCAGTCCCGGACAGTCGCAATGTCTCGATCGCAGTCACGATTCCTGGGAATTTTGATCGTGTGTCAGTTCGCACTCACATTCGTTCTGGCCAACGGCGCCGGACTCATGGTGCGAAGCCTGTGGAACGCCACCGATTCACGCGAACTCCGCCAACCCAGGCAGGCGCTCCTCGCCGGCTATATGACGCCGCGAGAAGAAAGCGACGAGATCATCACTCCTGATCCATTCCTTGATCGCCTGCTCGAGCGGCTCAGGGGGATGCCGGGCGTCTCATCGGCCGGCGCCACTTCGCGCCTGCCGCTTCTCGGGGGTTGGACGGCCGGCGTGCTCTCGGATCGGCAAGAATACGACTCCAACGTGGACCGCGGTTACGTGAATGTCATCTGTGCAACGCCAGAATACATCGATGCCGTCGGTATGACTCTCCTTCAAGGTCGAGACCTCACGAACGAGGACCTGGACGCGGGGAATCTGGGCGTTCTGGTGAACCGGACTCTTGCCTCGTCCTTTTGGCCCGGGGAGGATCCCGTGGGACGGCAAGTTCGATCGAACAGCTCGACCCCGTGGTTCGAGGCCTCGGTAGTCGGTGTGATAGAGGACGTGAGGCAGGAAGGTCTCGAGCGACCGGCTAGCGCATCAGTGTACGTTCCTTTCTTCCCACCGTTCCAGGCCGACCGTTGGGTTGTTTTGCGTGCTGAAGGAGACCCCCATGGTCTCGTGGCTGGTTTGCGTGAACAACTTGCCGTACTGGATCCTCACCTCCCGCTGACGAGGGTGCTCACCGGCACCGAACTCTATGATCTTCTCGCTGAGGATCGCCGGTTCACCACTCGGTTGATCGGGTTGTTTGCGTTGGTGGCACTTTGTCTCGTGGCCGCCGGCACCTACGGTGTGATGGCGTTTCTGGTCCGCAGACGTGCTCACGAAATGGGGATTCGCGCCGCGCTGGGCGCCAACCGAACGGATGTCCTACGAATGGTGTTCGGCAGGAGCCTGCAGCTGGCATCCGCCGGAATGGTGCTCGGCTTGTTGGCGGCGGTGCTCACGTCCCGTGTGGTAGGAAACCTGCTTTTCGGAGTTGGACCTTTAAACCCCGTATTCCTCGCCGGGGCAGCGGTGTTCATGCTCTCTGTCGCGATTATCGCCGCCTCCGTGCCCGCGCTCCGTGCGGCTCGTGTCGACCCGGTTGAGGTTATGCGGGCGGAGTAGCTGCCTCGCGCGTGGGGCTCAGGATATACCCCTCACGCCACGTGCCGTCCACGAGAAGCGGTTCGACGCCGGCGAACGCCAGCCCGGCAAGGTTGCGCCGCTCTAGAGCGACACCCGCGAGTCCCGCCACTGTGGCTTGGAGTTCGGAAAGAGAAAGCTCGCCGCGCAAATCCAAGGGAAAGCAACTTTGGAGAGCTTCGAGCCTGCTCGCCGTGTCCGCCGCAGTCGCTTCATTCTTCGCTGGCAACGCCGCGATACCCAGTGAATGCCAGGCCGCAGCAGGAAGAGACTCGACCGCTACACGGGTCGGCCAACTCCCGGTGGTGGAGAGTCTCGGGTACAGCGACGTGGCTAGCTCATCGAATAGCGCTATGCAGAACTCAGCGAATCCCCTGTGTTCGGCCGGATTTGTCTCGCCGGGGAGACCCGTTCGTGTGGGCGTGCCCAGTTCGTTCTCGCATCGGCGCGAGTGATCGAGGCCATCGTCGGGGGCTTTCCACCCTTGTGGCCCGTCGATGAGTATGCTCGCTACATTCAACTCGTCGGCAAGCGAAACGAGGAACGATCCCAGTTCGTCTACCTCCGGTTTGCCCACCAAGCCAACCGACGGAAGGCTAATCGGCACAACTCCGATACTGGAATTCGAAGCCCGAAGCGCAACGACACCGACATCGTTGTATTGCTCGTGAACCAGGTCTACCGAGATTACTGTCATCAAGTCGTTTCCTCGTCCAAGCGTTTCGTGACCGCCGATTCCAGGTCACGCCAGTCGCGATAGATCTCGGTTTCTATGTCCAACTGCTCCAGCATTGTCTGAAACACGCGTGCCATCCCATAGGCGAGGTCGCTCGGGGCAAAGAACGTAGTGCCTCTGTAATCCTTGCGTTGTTGGAGTTCCGGAACGAGGAATGCAATCCTCCCGGCGCTCGAGACTCTGATGGCGAAGTCATTGGCCGAGCTGAAATCCACAATCTCGAAAAAGCCCGACGGGACATCGGAATCGTCGCGGAGTTTTCTGAGGTGTGCGAGAACTTCTTCTTCCTCGAGAGTACCGGTCACCGTCGTCACTACGGCGTTCAGAGCGGCATCGTAACGGTAATCGAGTGGCATACACTGCCTCCAGCAGCAGGGCACTCGGCGCCCCCAAAGTTCGCGTGTCTACTGCTTGGCGGGCGTGGCCATGTCGTTGCTCACCAAGAGACCGCCCGCCACTCCCAAAACGAAGACGCCCGCCATCCCAGTCTTCACGTCGAGAAGGATGTCGAGTAAGACGAAAACGATGGCGACAGCCCCTACCATCATCGCACCCTTCACTTGCTGTGTCATCTTCGACCTCCGATCGTACGGTCGGGTGTGGGACACATCAAATACAGCCAGCAATCAAAGTGTGGTCAACAACGGGATTCTGCCAGGGCGGCGTGGCATCAGGGAACCGCACCTGACGTTAACGTACAGCAATGGATTGACCGCATGGAAATAACAATACCGAAGCAGCTCGCAACCAACTGTCAACACTCGCCTGAGTGCGTTGTTTGGCTCGAGCGGTTGCCCGAGACCGTGCGTGACCTGACACACCAATGGTCGCTCACGTTGGGAGCGCCGTTCGACGACGAGGCGAGCTGTGCCTGGGTAGCTCCGGCAGCGCAAGCCGACGGAACACCGGTCGTGTTGAAGCTGGGCATGCCGCACATGGAAGCCGAGCATGAGATCGCCGGTCTTCGCTTCTGGGACGGAAACCCGACTGTGCGGCTTTTCGAAGCCGACGAAAAACTCGGCGCCATGCTGCTGGAGCGATGCGATCCGGGCACGAAGCTGCGCGCGTTGCCGGAAGCCGAACAGGACAGCGTGATTGTGGGATTGCTGCGTCGTCTATGGCGCTCACCGCCGGCGCCACACTGTTTCCTCCCTCTTGCCGAGATGTTAGCGCACTGGAGTCAGGAGACGCAGACCGCGGCCAAGCGATGGCCTGATGCCGGGATCGTCCAAGAGGGCTTGCGTCTATTCTGCGAACTGCCATGCAGTGCTCCGGAAGACGTGCTACTGGCGACCGACCTGCATGCAGGAAACGTACTCCGGG
>JBDGYW010000276.1:0-8097 GCA_039588935.1 Gemmatimonadota bacterium
AACTCGGGGGGCGAGGGGCACAGTCGGGGCACAGTGGCCCGGGAGGCCCCGTCGGACGGGGGCTCCGAGGTGTACAACGGATTAATAATCCGTGGGGCCGCACACGCGCTTTGGCATAAGCGAACGCCGGAGGCGATGCAGAGGTGGGGAGGAGGAGCCTGTCAGTTCCCCAACTTCTCCTTCAACTCCTCGAACCAACTCTGCACGAGGACGAGGCGATTGGGCTCGCCGACCTCGTCTTCTTTCCCGGACGTTAATCGTCTCATCAGGAAGCGTTGATCGTCCGCAGCAATGTCATAATAGCCTGTCACAACACCCATCAGATATTGTGCGTCGACACGGAACAACACCCGCCGCTGGCCCACGCTGAATGGCGGCCCCGTCTGAATCTCCGCCACCATCATGTCACGGTCCGCACTCACGTAGAAGAGTTCGGTTCCGCTATGAGCCCACAGGGGGGCTGTCGCTCCACCTTCCGAGACTTGCCACTTCCCGCGATCGGTGTCCGGAAACGGGCAGACGTACACCTCGTTCCGCCCCGTCTCGTCCGACAAATACGCGAGCCAACGGCCGTCAGGTGACACAGCCGGGGCCTGTTCGTCGCTCTCCGTGACCACCAGCGGTACCGGAATGGTGTCGACATCCGGCCGGAACCCGAGAATATCCCGTCCACCGCGAACGCCTGCAGCACCGCCGGTGCGCAATACAACCCACTCGCCATTCGGGCTGTAGAACCCCTGAGCTAGGGACCGCTCATAATCCAAGAGCAGCTCGGCATCCCCAGTGTGGTCCGCTCGCCGACGGTAGAGATCAAGGTTGCCCCCTCTGACGGAAATGAACGTCACGTATTGCCCATCCACGGCCCAGCGCGGCATCCGGTCCTCGCCGTCATTAAACGTGAACCGAGTAAGAGGGCCGTCCGGGAGCAGCTTGATCCAAACATCATTGCCGAGATCCGTCTCCATTTTGAGCGCAAGTCGCTCCTGATTGGGCGATAGAGCCATACCCCAGTCACTGCCACCAGGTCGGAATGTCCATCCAGAGTGGACCGGGGTGGCCCGGCCCGAGCGGTCCACCCACACCACCTCGTACCCGGCACTGCCTACTGCGTCACCCAACATGTAAAGCGCAGTACCCTCATGCGAGAACGCCAATCCAGCGGCTTGAACACCCTCCAGCACGGGGATTGCTGCGCCGGTCACCTCTAGGGAGCTGAGGTCGAACGGCGCGGCAAATAGCCCCCCGACACTCCGGGAATACACCACGTGCCCCGTTGGGACGTACCAGATACCCATGGCTTCCTCAAAGAGGAGTCGGACCGTGTCGGCGCGTGCGTCGTACACGCGCACATCACACAAAAAATTCGATGTGCACGCCGTGAACAACACGCCTCTCGCGTCCGGAAGCGGCGACGGTTGCGCTGCTGCCCTCCCAGAAAGGTCGGCGGCAGGGGACACGAAAACCTCCGCGTCCCCACCCACCTCGTTCACACGTCGAAGATCAAGAGTGATGCCAGAGAAAACGATCGTGCCATCGTCGAGCCATGCGCCGCCAAACTGCCCGGCGGAATCTGCCAGCGTGATCGTGCCACCACCCCCTCTCGGCACCTTGCGCAGCTTGCCGTCCGCGACGAATCCGATCCAGCTACCGTCAGGCGAGAAGAACGGAGTTGTCCCACCCTCCGTGCCTGCGAGGGGTATGGGAACCACTTCGTTCTCCGGCTTGAGAAAGAGCTGCAACTGACCACCGATGACATCGACGTATACGATCGCAGAGCCGTCGGGCGCGATGGCGGTTCCAAAGGCGACGGGAGCTAACCCTATCGCCGCCGGAACTTCGTCCCAGAGCACCGTGCGGTGACGAATAACTGGGTCAGGCGACTGGGGTCGAAAGATTGCCCATACCGTCGTGAGAAGGAGCAGCGCCGCGACGACCGCGAGGCCAATGCTCAAGCGTTTCCACAGACCACTTGCTGCGGCTCCCGCCACTACTTTCCCCGACGCGGTTGGTAGCGTGAACGCCGGGTTGGTCAACGCCTCGGCGAATTTGGCCGCACTTTCGAAGCGGTCCGCCGCCAGCTTCTCCAATGACTTGACCGTGGCGGCGGCGACATGGGGCGGTACCGATTTCCGTAACTCCGTCACCGGCTGCGCCGCTTCCGTGACGATCTTCATGATGATCGCCTGCGGCGACGCTCCCGTGTGTGGCGGCTCGCCCGTCAGCATCTCGTACAAGACACTGCCGAGGGAGTAAATATCCGAACGGTTCGTGAGGTCCTTCTGGGCAGTCGCTTGTTCGGGACTCATGTAGTGCGGGGTGCCTAGTGAGAGGCCGGTTTCCGTTATGCGTCCACCCGCCGCGGCACTCACCGCGAGCGCTATACCGAAATCGGCCACCGTCGGGCGGCCGTCGTGGAGCAGGATGTTCTCGGGCTTGATGTCGCGGTGGATGACATTGTGGCGATGCGCGTAGTCGAGCGCATCCGCAATGTCCCTGGTGATGCCGACTGCTTCGTCGATGCCGAGTTGGGTCTCACGGTTCAGTTTGTCCCGCAGCGTTTCGCCGTCGATGAACGGCATCACGTAGTAGAGGAAGCCGTCGGCGTCGCCAGAATCGTGCAGCGGCAGAATGTGGGGGTGTTGGAGATTGGCGGTGGTCGTGATTTCCTGTACGAAGCGGTCGGCTCCGAGCACCGCGGCGAGTTCGGGCCGCAGTACCTTGAGCGCAACCGGGCGGTGGTGCTTCAAGTCTTCGGCGAGGTAGACCGTCGCCATGCCACCGCTACCGATCTCCCGCTCAATGGTGTAGCGGTCGGAAAGAGCTTCCTTCAGGCGGTCAAAGACATCGGGCATCTGCGTTGGCTCCGAGATCAGACTCGGCGACAACAATACGGCTCGAGACCCGTGTTGACCAGAGGCTGGAGGGTGTGGTGAGACCGGCGACTGTGCCCCCACTGTGCCCCGCACCTCTGTACACCAATGTCACCCAGTGTCACAAACTGGTGCTTAATGACGTCCGTTTCTGCGTCAGGAGTGTACGTTCGTGTACACCAGTACCACCCTATCGACGAGCTTTTAATCCGTAGGTCCTGGGTTCGAACCCCAGCCCGGTCATGATCGCGAGCCCCGTCCTGACGGGGCTTCCGAGGGGGACAGAGGATTTATAATCCTCAGGTTCCTCCCCTACCGCCGCTGGAGGGTGACTGCAGGCGGTACCCGCTCAAGCGTCCAGGGCGGAAACGAATCGCGAATTCGGCGCTACTGCGGCAACCCCATCCGCCGCAGCAGAGCCTGAAACCGCGGTTCGTCATGAAGGGGCTCGTAACGCGTTTCTACAGCCAAGTACGGCAAGTTTGGATCGCGCTCCTCGAATCCCCGCTCCAGCCAGTCGAGGGCCATGCTGTCTTCCCCGGCAGCTACATAATGCCCCGCAATGTTCCAGGGTTCAACATACGTCGCGCTTGAGAGAGCTGCCCACATGTCGCCCATGCGGCGCATCGCCTCCCGATAATCGCCTTCCGCGTAGAACAATGCGAGCGCTTCTGCGGCTTCAGTGTTTCCTACCGCGGAGTAAAAAGACAGCGCTGCTGCAACCTCTTCATCGTGCATACCCTTAGCGTGGTAAACCTGACTGAGCCCCCAATGCGCCATCGCGTCATCGGGTTCCCGTTGGAGCAGAAGCTCGAATTGCGCGATGGCATCGTCATGACGGCCTACCCCTTCATAGACCAAACCGCAAAGACCTAGGAGCAGGTCACTGTACGGATCCAATTCCATCGCCCGCTCTATCTGCTCGATGGCCTCGTCCGAGCGTTTCATCATACTCAAGAAGTGCGAGTAGTATGCGCGCACGTTGGGGAAATTGGGGTTGAGTTCGATGGCCCGCAAATAAGCAGTTTCTGCCGCCTCCCAATCCCAGTCGGTCCAGGTCCTGACGATTGCCAGCGCGTACTGAACCTCCACGAGCGCGCTGTCCAAGTCGAGTGCTCTCGCTAAAGCCGCCCGCGCTTGCGGCGTGGCTTCACTGGGCGGCACAAACCCCATCTGCTGCTGAAATGCCCAGTCTAGGGCGATACCTGCATACGCCAGTGGATAATCCGGTTCTCTGTCGAGCGCCAATTGGTAGTACTGCAGCGCCGTCTCCATATCTGCCGGCGTGAACTTACCCGCGTGGAATTGGCCCTTGAGATAGTCTTCGTACGCCTCGGGATTCACCTCGCGCGCACTCGCCAGACGGACCTCCGCCTGTGGACTGAGCGCGGCATTGATCTCACGTGCAATCGCAGCTGTCAGTTCGCGGTACAACGTGATTACGTTGCGGAATTCGCCGCGGCGCACGATGGGGTCTGCCACGTACTGCTCCGTCACCCCATCCACCAGCCGCGCCTCAATCTCCACGCTGTCCGCAGCCCGAAGCACCGATGCTTCTATCAGCGCGTCAACACCTAATTCACTCGCGATCTCTCGAATCGCCTTCTGCGTGTTCTCGTACTGCAGCATTGACTGGCGCGCAATCACCGCCACCCCAGCCCGCTGCAACTCGGAAATCAGGGCGTTGTGCATGCCGGCGACGAAGTACTCCTGCTCGGGATCGTTCATGAGATTTGTGGGCGGCAACACCGCCAAGCGCTCATACTTGGGCCCGCCGAGGAGTGTGAAGTACCCCCAGACCGCAGCCGCAAGCACCACGATTGTCACCGGCACCGCGAGTGCTGGGCGAATCCAGCGTCGTTCGCCAACACGCGCAACAACCACCTCTGACGTCAGCGCCTCTGCAAACGCGCTCGCTGTCTGAAACCGTTCTGCAGGAGTCTTCGCCAGTGCACGGCCCACTGCACGCTCGAGAAACAGCGGGATGTTTGGATCTCTCGTCCGGAGGTTCGGTACCGTATCAACCGCATGCTTCGCCAACAATGCCTGAGGTGTCTCGGCCTCAAATGGCGCGCGCCCGGACACCATCTCGTAAACAACGCAGCCCAAAGCATAAACGTCACTTCGTCCGTCTATGTCGGAGTCGCCAAACGACTGCTCGGGGCTCATGTACGCCGGCGTCCCAACCGCAATGCCGGTCCCCGTCAATCGCTCACCTCCGGCCGCTGCGACGGCTCGCGCGATCCCGAAGTCGGCGACAATCGCCTGGTCCCCTGCGAGCAGAACGTTCTCCGGTTTGATGTCACGGTGCACTAATCCATGCTCGTGGGCATGGCTGAGAGCCGAAGCGACTTGGTCGGTGAGACGGATCGCTTCCTTGACGTTGAGCTTTCCCTCGCGGTCTAGCTGCTCTCTCAGCGACTCGCCCTCGATGAACGGCATGACGTAGTAGAGGAAGCCGTCGGCCTCGCCCGAATCGAATAGCGGAAGGATGTGCGGATGCGTGAGGTTGGCGGCGATCTCTATCTCACGCACGAAACGCTCGATGCCGAGACTGGCAGCGAGTTCGGGACGAAGCACCTTGATCGCTACCTGACGGTGGTGCTTTAGGTCTTCAGCGAGGTAGACAGTGGCCATGCCGCCCGCACCAAGTTCCCGCTGGATGGTGTAGCGGTCAGCAAGGGCAGTCTTCAGGCGGTCCAATTCATCGCCCATGTGAGTGGCTCCGAGGTCAGCCGGAGACCCCTACATTACCGGTCGATGAACGTGTTAGCTAGGGCCACTCTGCTGGAGACTGTAGCTGGCTTGCCCTGCGTGTGCCTCGAATGTGCGTGAACTGACGTGCACAAAACGACGCTTATTGACACAACTTGGCTGAACGGAGCCGCGTCACGATGTCATTCGATGTCGTTTCGTGTACGTGGGTACGCATTTCAGGGGCCATACCTGAGGACTGAAAATCCTCGTGTCCTCGGTCAAATTCTGTCTCCGGCAATGCTCGAAATCTGGGCGCAGGAAGGTAGGTATTCCCGCCGATCCATGAGCCGGGTCCTTCGTTGGGCGAGAGAGTTGTCGTGTGGTGCGCTCTCCCTACCGCTTCGGCCTTATAAACTCCTGAAATCGAGGGTAGTCAGCGATCTCCTCGAATGCGATGTCGGTGTGGAGAAACAAACAGCACCGACTGCCTTCTCTGACAGATTGCATCAGAAGATCAACGGCGTGAGCACCCTCACCCAGTGCCGCCGATATGCGTGCTCTCCAGAGTGTTGTGAGCCCTCGATCGTACGGTCGATCGATCACGGCGAGTTCTTCGCTGATCGCCAGCGCAGATTCCCGGTTTCCGAGCCGAGCGGCGACAACTCCGTACGCACCGTGGTACGTGAGGTTGTCCAAACTCTCGGCACGCTGAAGCTGGTAGGCGCTGTCCGCCTCTTCCCAGCGGCCCGCACTATACAAGGTGTACGCCAGGTTGCTTCGAATCCCGGCGTTCTCGGGTACTTCTGCCAAGCGCTGCCGGTACCAAGCAATCGACTCTTCGAACACATCCCGTGCTTCGGTCGGGTATCCGTGAGCCCGAAGCTCCTCAGCAGCCACGCGCATCGATCCGCCCGGAGTCCCTGGCGGCGAAAACGATCGGCTCTCATTCAACAACTCACGCATTTCGTCCAATCGGCCCAACGCGATTTGCGCCCGCACCTCTCTATTGAGCACCGCAAGTCGCTCCGGGAACCGGTGGCGACCTTCGCGAGCCAGCTCCAGCTCGCGTTCGTAGTCGCCGGCCCAGTGGTTTGCATCGGCATATACCGTCCAATATTGGATCCATTGGTTGGTCCACGTTTGTGAGGTGTCCGCCAGGCTCAGAGACTCCACAGCCTCAACCGGGCGGTTGTTTGATGATGCACTAGCCCCGAGCGCGTACGCCGCTCCGACCGGATCGATGCGCGCCAGCTCCCGTGCCGCACGGAGCTCGGCGTCGAGGTCGCCGCCGATCCACCCCAACAACATCCAGTCGACTTCGGCGCGCTCGCTTGGCGTCAAGCGGTCCCTGAGCTCATAAGCAGCGGTGTACAGCGACTCCGACTTTGCGACGTTGCCGCTGTTGTAGTTGGCCATGCCGGCCACCGTGATCGCGGGCGGCCATGTGGAGTCCATCTCCAACGCACGCTCGGCCTCATCCACTGCTTCCTGCCATTTCGACTCATTGTGGAGTTCCCGAGCCCTGCGCCAGGTTCTGAACACTTCCAAATTGGGTGGGTTCGAGAGGCCACTCCACCAGGCCATCTCAGCATCGAGTTGGGCTGCGACAGCGGCCACGACACGTTCCGCCAACGTCGCGATGACCGACTCCATGGAATCGGTGGGACCCGAAACCGGGTCGAGTGACGTCACCAACTCACCCGTCTCGACGTCGAGAATCTCTGCCTGGAACTGCACCGAGGTTCCCAGGATCCTGTATTGACCGGATACGGCGGTTGCGGCATCCAAAAGCGACGCAAGCTCGCCAATCGGTCTGGATTCATCTGTTCCGACCTCACCCCAATACTGCCGTACAGTCGTCATTGGAGCCACCATCAGAACCTCAGACCGTGAGATTCCACGGTTGATCCACTCCGCGGCCATGTCGCCCCATTCATCGTTAGCCGCATCCCCCGTCCGGTTCTCGAGTGGGGCCACGACAATGCGTGCAGGATCCAAGTCGGAACCACTACGCCCACTGAAAAGCAGAACCGCTCCCACGGCCAATATCAATACCGCTAGAATTGCCGCAAGCATCCCCAGCGATCCGGTGTGACGCTGCTGCGCCGGCGGAACGGGTCGCGTTTCGGTGGGGGTGACGCCACCACTCGGCGTTGCCAACGCCTCCAACTGCGGCAGCAACTCTTCGGCGCTCTGCCACCTATCTGCAGCCTTCTTCTCCAAGCACTTCATCACCAACTCTGCCAACGCTCGCGATACCGTGTCTCTGTACTTGGTCACCGGCTCTGCCGCCTGCGTGACGAGTGCGGCCAGTACCTCCTGCTGTGTTGTACCTATGAAGGGCGGCCTGCCGGTAAGCAATTCGTAGCCGAGCGCACCCACAGCATAGATGTCGGCGCGATGGTCTATGTGTGGATCTGCGGCAGCCTGTTCCGGTGCCATGTAGGCGGGAGTGCCAAGTGCTACTCCTGCAGTGGTGAGTTTCTGGCTCCCAGTCGCCTCACTCACAGCCTTCGCAACACCAAAGTCC
>JBDGYW010000277.1:0-8072 GCA_039588935.1 Gemmatimonadota bacterium
GAAAAACTGCCCCCGAAATTGAGGTTCAGGCCACGGAATATCCGGTACTCGATCCTGCCGGACACATTGATTCGGTGGGTGCTCAGCTCATGCAGGTACTGGATAGCCTCGATCGAACCATTGATGTCACCCCACGGCTGCTGAATCGCCGACGAAAGCGTCAGGCTGTGTCGAGGAAGAACCTCGTCCATCTTGCCTTCGACAGTGAACTCATCATAGTCGAATCTCACCACCTCAACACCGTAGCGTAGCGTCACCGACCGCCGAGTCGATTCACTGTACGGGAAGAAGTTGAACTCGATCGCGGGTCCACCGGAAACCGCAAGGTCTCTGTTCTCATAGGTCGACCGGTCGGCGTTTGCCTTGCCGCCTAGCGACCAGTTGTTGCCAAGACTCCACACCATCAGCAGGTTCGCGCTGTAATCCTCGCTGGCATATGAGTTTTCCGAGCCGTCGGACGTTTCGTATGTGTCGTGCTCGTACTCACCGCGGAGATTGATGTTGATCTTCAAATCCTCTGTCACGCGGTCGGCACTTCCAGACCCACTAATTGAGTAGCTGTTCTTCTTCGCTTCCCCCTCTATGTTTCCGTTCAGGCTCACCCGTAACATCCAGAGGTTCCACGGATCGTGTTCTTCGACCTGTGCTGGTTCGCCCGCATGTATGGGCCGGTACAAGATCTGCAACCGTGGAGCCACTTGCGTGTTCTCAGCGTACTGCACGAGGCCCAACGCCATGGTTCGTGTCAACTCGTCACGGACCTCCGCGTCCGTATCATTAGCCTCAGAGGTATAGGAAAGGGACTTGTCAACGCCGTCAAAGGCTCCGAGGCCGATGTAGTCCAACGTGTATTGCGAACCATTACCGCCCGTCTGCTGCGTCGTGATGAGCAGGTGCACGTCGGCATCGTTCCGGTCCCGAGCCCAGTTCACCCATAATATCTCCCGTCGGAAGTGATCGCGGTCGCAACTACGTCCGTTGCAGTCCAAAAAGACTGACAATGATTGCGCGACCTGTGCGGCATCGGGCTCTTGCGAGACCAACGGCACGGTGGTGATAACGGTGAACAGGACAGGTAATGCTCCTAGCTTCAGTAATGGTTGCTTCATTCGTTCTTAGGCTCCAAGAAATAACATGCCATCCGCGGTGCGGCTGTCCGCTTAGGGCAATCATCCGCACTGGCACTAGTTAAGGCCAAGAATACTACTTGTTACATAGGTATACGCAGGACGGCATCAGAACGCTGAGCCAGCTTCACAACCACCCTTAAACAATTACACTACAACACTTTACTTTACGTCGTCGCAGCATCAAGCCACAGAACAAACCGATCTCCTAGCAACCGCTCACGTGCGTCAGTATCGGATATCACTCCGTCCTACCGTCTGGCCGATGTGTCCCACCGCGCGGTCCATGGTGCAGAATTCGCCGCTACCAGCGGTCATTCCAAAGAACGGCACGTCAGCTACGATCAGTCGTTCGTTTTCGTCCACAACGCCTTCCAAAACCGTGGTTGCAACCACATCGGCGAGGAAGATGGTCCGCATCGGCGGGACATCGATCGTGTCGAATACTCGACACTCTACCTGGATCGGGCATTCCGCCACAGTGGGAGCATCGACGACGGCCGCACTTCCCCTCGTGAGCCCAGACAGTTCGAACTTGTCACCGACGTGTGAAGAGTTCATGTCCACGCGGTCGAACGGCACGACGATATCTGCCACCGGCACGTTGAGAACGAATTCGCCGTGATGAGAAATCAGCTCTCCGGCAATGTGCCCGTGAGCCGCCGCAACCCCAACCTGAGGCGGATCTCCGTTGACAATAAACGTCCACAAGACCGTGATCTCGTCCGGATCACCGGGCATGCCGTTCACGGTAAGAAGAACGGCGGGGACTGGAGGTACCATGGGGCCGGGTTCGCGGAGCGTCACGCGGCCACCCTGTGGATGCGGAAGACCGCCGGTCGACGCTTGCACCAGGCTGGGAACACCGACCGAACCGGCTGCACCTGCGAGGAACACGCGCCGCGAAAAGACTCTTGCATCACTCATAGTTGTCACCTAATCGAGGTCATTCTTGACTTCGGAGAAGCCGGTCAACTGATATCGAGCATCGGCCCCCACTCACAATTCACTACTCAAGGTCAGAACCTCCACCCCAGCAGATTCCAAACATGACGCTGACAAGCGAATAGTACATTAGTGAGCTATAGTCTGGTTGAGCGTGACCGGTTCAGGGTAGGTGTCCGGAATCTCGAACTCTTCGAGATATTCGTTCATGTCCGCGTCGACGTGGACGTGCATGATCCCATCGACGAATGCATCGAGTTCGGCAGGATAGGTTGGACCTGCTGGGACAGCCGTGGACTCGTTCCGCTGTGCTGCCAGGCCAACGATATGTGATGCGGTCGCGAAGCAGACAATAGCATGACTCTCCAGAGTGTAGCGCAGTAGCAAGATGCTCATCGTTTGAGCCATCTCAAACAGACGATCCGCCTATTCGGACTCAGACGTTGGTGAAGTGCCGACTCGCGATCCGGTACAGTCCCAAAAGGAAGTTGACTCTGGGAACCCTCATCACATAGTGGTTGTAGTCTTCCCCAAAAACCTCTCTGCAGAAGCGTTCCTCTAGAACACACTGTAGGTAGAAGAAAGCCACAGCGGCGCCTGCAACAGCAAGTGCCACCGGATGCGGGTCGAGACCCGCGAAGCCGACCACCAGAAACATGTAGCCCAGGTACTGCGGATGTCTCACCATCGCGTATACTCCTCGATCAGCCACTCGCGTCGTCACATAAAAAGCATCTGCCGGTTTCGGCTTCCCGAATTTGGCGAGATGAAGAAACGGTATGGCGGCAAACGGTACGGCAAGCGCCAGACATACCAAACTCGAGACGGTAAGCCAAGTGGGCTCATTGACGTCAACAATGATATTGACGACGAACAGGCAGACGCTCAAAACACCGGCCACGAGGTCGGCTACCGCGGAAGGTCCTTTCTTTTCCACAGGACTCACGGGCGCTGCGCTTCACAACCCACTAGTCAGACCACGCGTCGCCGAAGCCGGGCATTCAGCTTGGTGATTAGTGCCAAGAATCGAACCCCCGTTCGCTCAGATACCGTGTGCGGCAGAATTGCCGGATGGTCGGGACCGATGAGCGTGGCTACGTCACCTACATTGACTGATTTCTCGGCACCGACATCCAATATGGTGTGAGCCGAGTTGGGTCCTGCAATCACCGGGTAGAGACGATCGTTGATGAGAACCTCGCATGTACCGCGCGCCGTAGGTGGGTAGCCGTCGGTATGGCCCACCGGCAAGAGGGCGATCCAGGTTGGCGTCTCAGCAATGAACGACCTGTAGAACCCCGCACTCTCACCCGTCTCCAATCGCTCCACCCTGATGACACGTGTTCGAAGCCGAAATACTGGCCACAGGTCGGCAAGTTCCTGCGCACCTTCCGCGCGGGGGTAGTTACCGAAAAGGGCGTTGCCCGGGCGAACCATGTCCATGTGGGCATCCGGCAGTTGGAATACCTCAAACGTGGGCGACGAGTGCAAAGTGCCTAATGCCAGACCCCGCCCCTGAGCCCACAACACGATCTCCTCAAAGCGGGCTAACTGCACCCGATCGAATTCCTCCTCATGAACGAACATTGTGTAAGTGCCGACCACGTCGGCCGAGTCGCTGCTGCAAAGCGTCTCGATCCACGGCCGAGCCCGCTTGTACGGCATGCCCTCCCTTCCCATGCCACTATCCACGTACAGCTGCACCGGAACTGTGCGCCCCAGCCGCCGCGCTACGCGCTCGACACGCTCCGGCGCGTCATCGAGCCACACCGACGATGCGACCTGGTTCTGGGCAAGAACCTCCATCTCGGCTTCCGTCACCTCCGCCATCACCAGTATCGGTTTGGTCACGCCCGCAGCTCTCATGGCCAGAGCCTCTTGAACCCTTACGCAAGCAATTCCGCCTACCTCGGGGAAACCATTCAACAGGGGGCCGACGGTCTGGTCCCCGATGCCGTAGGCGTTGTTCTTGACCACGGCGAGGATCGGGCGGCCGCTGGCCAGGCGTGACACTTCGCGAACGTTGTTTCGAAATCCATCGATGACGATCTCAACCCACGGGTCGTAGCTGTCATATGGCAGTGAGGAGGCAAGGGCCATTGACGGCTCAACTGACTGGTTTTGGCGTGACTGAGGCGCACATGCAGCTGTAGCGGAGAGGCCGGCGGCACCTCCAGCAACCTCGAGAAAACGCCGACGGGATAGCTTACCGGTCATTGGAGACTCCTTCGTGTTCCGTTCCTCTTATGCATCCTGGGGCCAAAGTGCAACTTTAACCGGGGACATTCAACATCGGCGGGCGCATCCATCCAATCTAGGGATCAGGAAGCAAGTCGTCGGCCGCTCAGGCTGTCCGTGTTCATCTGGACGGCGTGGACCAGACGGTGATCTGGCGACTCTGATGATGCCCCGAACTACAGTCGAATCCTGGTGAAAATGCTGGAATCGATACCGCTGAGCAGAATGGTGCCCACGATGAGCATGGATCGCACTGTGGTCTCCGGGGCTGCCGAGTCGCGTCAATATGCAGCTGGATCAGTAGCCTTTTCGGATTGACACAAGAGGATCCGCGCGCCGCGCCAGAGCGCTCAGGAGGATGCGTTCCAAGGGCGTAACGCCTGCAGACCTCACTCCCCTTCGCCGCAACATGCTGCGTTCAGCAGGTGTTCTTGAGCGAAGGAACCTGTGAGCGTCTGGCAATGTGGTTGGCCAACCAAATCAGCCGATTATGCGCCTGGCTCCGGCCAACGGGTGCCGGGTACCTCGGTGATGACCGCAACCCGGTGGCAGGGCTCACAGCACACTTCAAAGGTTGCGCCCACCGAGCCGCCACGGTTAATCGGATCGCTGATTGTCAGCGCATCCCCACAACAAGGACAGTCCACACGAGTCAGCGTCCTGCCCATCGCCTCACGGATCTCCCTGGCTTCATTCTTGGTGAAGGTTACCGGAGTTTCCCTGAACTTTGGCATGGTTTCAAGATGGTATCAGTGGCTGGTATCCGCCAGGGCCCTTCGAAACAACACGCTAGAATCGCCTGTGAGCCCCTAGCGCCTTCAGCAATACCGGAACCACTCGAGCGGTTCTCACGCGCTGAGGCCACGCTTCGCTACGGTTTGATGGACGTCGCACTGATTCCGATTACAATGGCAATCGCGATGACAAGAACGAAAGCTAGGGCCGTCCTGGTATTCCCCGAATCCTGTTGGGGCTCCTGTTGAAGCAAGTCCAACGAGTCGGTTGTTCTCCAACGCAGGCTACTGCCCTTTCCTAGAAACATTGCGGTTATGCTGTCGCGTGTAGCATCAGCCATCGACTGGAATTGTGTTACTTCGGCGACAGCCTGTTCGAGTGATTGACTGACTTCAACCGACAGGGGCTTTTGCGCCGACAGCGTCGACAATGGTGCAAGCATCGAAACCGAAAGAATCAGTGCAAAGACGCGCACTACAGCCTCCGGCTGGGGATTGGGAAATCGCTCTTGCTCACTCGGCAAGCATGCTCGCAGGACGGGGAACTCGCCAATGGCTCCAGGTGCCAACCGTGAAGGGAAATCTGCACCGCGGGAGGCGGACCGCAAGGCGTCAGGCGGCCTACCACTGACAGTCTGGCAGTCACCGCGTCCAGAACACGATCACGCCACAAACCGAACCGATGCGGTTGGATTCGGCTGGTATCGTCGCTGCGCTGGTGTAGGCCTCCACAGCCTCGATCTCGTTCACAGACAGGACTTGGTCGACGTCATTCTCATCGACTGTCCCCATGTATCACCATCCAGGAACAACAGCGGTGGGCACCCGCCCATCTGCCGCGCGCCTAACAAATGACGCTCTGTTTTCCGTGCGCCTCATCCGCACAAGCCAGGGGGCATAGGTATGGAGCGGGGCGGGGCCACTCATGACGGCCCACGCGCTGCACTCCCATAGTCACTCGAGGGGCTCGCTCGCCGGCCCTTTTTCGTTGGGTTACCTTGAGGTACTCTTAGTCGAGAGCGGGGGATGGTGGCGGCGAAACCCATCAATAGCAGAATGCGTCAGGATATTAGACAAAGAGGAACGTGACTATGCCCCCAGGTGTGCTGGATTTCTTTTATACGTTCGTGCCACTCACAACCAGCTGCGTCGTAGGCCTTGTCGGGATGAAGATATTCCTCAACTATCGCCGGGACATCCTTATCGGCCGCAGTAGTGGCGAGGAGACCAAGAACCTGGTCGAAGACGTCTCGGTATTACGTGAAGAGGTGCTCTTCTTGCGCGAAGGTCTCGAGGATGTAACAGAGCGGCTTGAGTTCCATGAACGCCTCCTGACGAAAGCTGTTGAGGAACCGTTCTCCACTCCTGTGTAGGCACTCCGGCTCGTTCTACGGGGCTAGGCGCTCGAGGCCTACACATCATTGAGGGAAATCTGGGGCTGGGAGGACCAGCCCTTTTGTCGCCATCAAACGAAGCCCCCGAGCGCCGGGTGACGCAGGGGGCTTCCTTTCGGTCCGTTCTCAGGATTGCGCGTCGGCCTCTCCTCGGATGCCTAGCTGCCCGCGTCGCGATCGTTGGCGTGGCTCATCTCTCTCAACTGCAGGGCGATGACGAATAGCAGGGCTATTGCTGAAAGTTCCAGCAGGTCCGACGGAGCGTAGCCCCTCAAGAAGGAGAGTGTGAAGCCGAAAAAGTTGGTCAGCTTCTCCCAAATGGCCACACCCACCAGAGCGAACGCTCCCACAAACAGGCTGCGGTTAAGAATGCTGGTCAATTGGCTCGACATCATCGCCTCCTCACTGTCGTGTTATGAGCTTTGCATCGGCCGCTAGTATCGCGGTGCGGGAGTCGTACAGCACCATACGCACGTTGCCTTCAGGATCTTCGAACCAGAGATGGAAGAGGTAATCAAAGGAAGGCGAGTTGGTCACCGAGACGAGGTTACCCCATTGGGATGGCACTGAACCCGGGTTTGGAAGACTCTCGGAAGAGATCTCTCCGCCTTCTGGTGGCGACTCAGCAAGTCTGCTACAAGATGTTGACAGTAGCACACCGGCGAGTACTGCTAGAGGCCAGATTACTCGGCGTAACATATTCCCTCCTCTTGCGGTTGAACAAGGGGCAATTGGTGGCTGGTCCGCTGGTCTTGCGGCCTCGTCGTCGGGCGGGCGTCTACTGCGGCGCCAAAATGCGGCGTCTACTGCGGCGTCAGTCTGGCGGCGGGGACCGATAGGCCACCGGCGCGTTTAACATCACGTTTGGAATAGCACCATCAACAGCGAGAGTCAACTAGCAGTCAATTGGAGGTTGGTGGTAGCCAACTAGGGAGCTTGTCGAGACTGTGAGGTCAGCCGTTTGTCGTGGTGTCAATTGCGGTGACAGTCGCGGCTGTTTCTCGCTGGCCCGACTGTACCGGTACTTCACTCAAACTGTACCCGAGAACCCCGTGACCGGCCGTGTTCTGGTGTGCTTGGGAAAGAACCAACCTCTGAAGAACCGCATTCTGAATGGGTTGTTCGGGTACTGCGTGCATGCCGTGCACAGGCAGTGTTGTACTTCCGCAACACCGAACGCACAAACGACTTCCGGATTACCACGGCTCACGAACCCATAGTGAAGACGAGAGCGGCTAGGGTGTTGGGTTAGTCAGTGCAGCACCGAAAACACACGTCCTGCCTACGCACCTGAGTCATCTGATTCGGTTTCGACCCTGAGTTCGCGAACCTTTTCCTCTACTGCCGCGAGAACTCGGTCCATCGACGCGATGAGGCGTTCGGCATCCTCATACTCGTGGGTATCAAGCACCCATGGGTGTGCTTTCATGTCGTCAAACACGCTGTAACCACCCGCCCCTGTGAGACGAAGCGGCAGAACGGGCGTCAGTCGAAGATGCGGAACAACAGCGGCTAGTTCCTGCGGAATGCAACTTGGGTCGGTGATGTCGGCGATGACAAAACGAGCCATTCTCGCGAGAGTCTCAATGGCTCCTGGCAGGTCCTCTCCGGTAGACTTCACGAAGTCGAACGTT
>JBDGYW010000278.1:0-8016 GCA_039588935.1 Gemmatimonadota bacterium
CGGAGCGATTCGAGGAAGTACTCCGTGCAGAACCGATCGACGCAGAGGTGCTCGACCCGATGTTGGCTAAAGTCGGTGACAAAGCCATCGATCCCATGCTCGATGTCCTCTCAGAGTCGGGATCGCAACAGACGCGGCGCGTGCTACTGGATCGAATCGTCAAACTCGGACCGTCTGTTGGACCCCTTGCAGTGAAACGCCTGGAGGACCCGCGCTGGTTCGTGCAACGCAACGCGCTCGCAATTCTCGGTGAGCTACCCGAACCTCCCGCTGGGTTCGATTCCTCAAAGTACCTCCGGAATTCCGACGCCCGAGTTCGCCGGGAGTCTCTGAAGATCAGCCTGCGCGTGGACGAAGGCCGCGACCGTGCTGTGTGCGCGGCACTGGCGGACTCCGATCCCCGAACCGTTCGCATGGGGTTGGCTGCAGCCTCGAAGTCATGCCCCGCGGCCGCCGTTCCACTCGTTGTGCAGAGGGCGACAGCGAAGCTCCCCGATGCGATTCGTGTGGCGGCAGTGAGTGTACTGGGAAAGTGTGGTCATCCGGCCGCGCTCGATGCGCTACTTCAGATGACGGCGCCCAGAAAAACCCTCCTCGGGCTCAAGATGCCGCAGAAGAGCAAGGTCTTTCTCGCGGCACTGTCGGCATTGCGCAATTATGAATCTGACCAACGTGCAAAAAGGGTCATTTCGGTTGCGGCGAAGGCCCGCGACCCCGATGTGGTAGGTGCGGTCACCCGTGCGGATGGGGGAGACAACTAGATGTCGATCGCAGTGGATTTTCTTTCAGCCTTCGCGCAGGCACTTTCCGCGTTGTCTCTTTACCCCGATGGTCACGTTTCACGTGAACGCGCTCTAGACTCGACCTATGAGACGTTGTCCGACTTGCTGAGCGAGGACGGTCACCCCTTCTATTCATTCCTGGAAAACGAGGTCATCTATCGTAACACCCCGCTTAGGGAGATGCGCAGTTGGGAATGGAGCGCTCGTTTTGCCGGGATTGGCATGCAGCGACTCGAGTTCGATCAGACGGTAACCCGAGATGAATTGGAGCGGTTCATCGAGGATACGATTGGCCGTCTGTCAGGGGGCGGATTCGACAGCTCGGAACTCAGTCATTCGCGCCCGACGGGCATCAAGTGGGGGGAAATAGGCATTCGTGGTGAGGCGGGTGCTTTGGGGGAGGCGGTAGAGACGGCCACTTTGGCCCTGTCGTTGGGAGAAGAAGCCGACGCAGTTCGCTGGTTACACCGCGAGGTCACGGACGGCAGGAATCTGCCGCTGGTTGAGGCCGAGGCGGTGGTTCGTGGTTTGTCGGTAGCTATGCACGGCGAGCAGCAAGCTATCCTCCCGCTTTTGCAGCTGCGTGAGTTCGACGAGTACACCACCACTCATTCTCTCAACGTGAGTGTCCTGACCATGGCTCTTGCGGAGTACATAGGCCTTGGCGCACGGGATGTACGGGCGTTTGGGACGGCCGGGTTGCTGCACGATCTCGGGAAGGTGCGGATTCCCCTCGAGGTATTGAACAAACCCGGCAGGCTCGATCCTCAAGAGCGCGCGGTGATGAATGCTCATCCTGTTGAGGGAGCACGCATCATCATCACGTCCGAGCCCGATCTCGATATGGCAGCTGTGGTCGCATACGAGCACCACATTATGCTCAACGGTGGCGGGTACCCAGGGTTCTCATACAAACGTGATTGCCACCGAGCGTCGACACTGGTGCATGTCTGTGACGTCTATGATGCTTTGCGGACAAAGCGTCCCTATCGGGATGCATGGCCATCCGAGAAGGTGCTTGCGTATATCGAGGAACGCTCTGGGACGGAGTTTGATGGGAGTGCCGCGCACGCGTTCGCCGAAATGGTTCGATCCCGGGAAACACAGCTGATGACTCTGACCGAACACGACATGGAGTTGTCAGAATAGACTTGCCCGGTTGGGTAGGTTAGAGAGACGTAGGCCCGGTCACCTCAATGCATGGCAGGGGTTCACTTTGTCGTGCAATCAGCAGCGTCCCGTCGAATCCGGATTCTGACATCGCCGCCCGAACTGTTTGTTCGGCGATGCGCGGCTCGTTGTTCTTTTCGCTGAGGTGGGCCAGCACCACCGTATGGAGGTGTTTATGGGTCAGGCTTGCCAATAGCGAGGCTGCAGCCCGGTTTGAGAGGTGCCCTCCGACCCCGGCGATACGCCTTCGCAAGGCTGCGGGATAGGGGCCAGTTCGCAACATCGTTTCATCGTGGTTCGCTTCAACTATCAGACAATGACATCCGCGTAGCAGATATCGGACTGCAGACGAAACACGCCCTAGATCATATGCCACGCCGAGCCTGGCTCCGCCCGTGTCAGGACACTCCAGACTGAAAGCAAGAGATTCGGCTGCATCGTGGCTGGTAAGACATGCTGTAACCTTGAACGGCCGTATATGGTACGCTCGGTGAGTCTCTATCGGCCGCAGGTGAGCGCCATCCAGCTTTGGTTCGAGCGCCTCAAGTGTGCCAGCTGAGCCAAAGATCGGACAGCTGAAAGAACGGGCTACCTGTGCCGCTTCACGCGTGTGGTCCACGTGCTCATGTGTGAGCAGGATGCCTACGATTGAGTCGATATTGAGTCCTGAGGTCTTTGCACGCCGCAATACCGCACGGGGTCCAAATCCCGCATCGATCAATAGGGTCTCGCTGTTTGCTGTGACTGCTACCGAGTTACCGCGACTACCGGAGCCGAGGACCGTGACCTTCATCCGGTCACGGTACTGTCGTAGATCGTCTCCAACATGGATCGGACTTCATCCGTCACTTCCACCTGGCGCCTCGGCATCACCCGCGCGGCAATCTTGAGGAACCCGTCCCGTTGCATCCTCCCCCCTGATTCTCCCCAAGCGAATGGTGGGACATACTTGGGCGCCGAAGCATAGCCGAACACATTCGCGCCGGTTCCTACGGTTGCTCCAGTGCTCAGCATCGTCCCAATCGCAGTCTTGGCGTGGTCGCCAAACAATGTGCCGAGAAATTGGCGTCCCGTTTCGACATCCGTATCGTCCACTGTCATTCGGATAGGGCCGTAGGTGTTCTTGAGGTTCGATGTCGTAGTGCCGGCGCCTAGATTCACCCACCGACCGACAACGGAATGGCCAAGGAAGCCATCGTGGCCTTTGTTCCCGTACCCTAGAAATGCTGAGTCCGAGACTTCTCCTCTCACCTTGCAGCGCGGACCGATCGCGGATGCGTGGATGCTGCCGCCCAAGACCTCCGACCCGGGCCCAATGTACACCGGGCCCTCGAACCGGGTGCCTCCCTTCACGTAGGCGTTCTGCTCGATCACAACCACACCTCCGCGCACGTCAAACGTTACACCCGGCTCCACGAATCCTCCGAGGACAACCACGTCAGTTGGGTCGCCGATCACCATGCTGCCTGGAGGTAACTCGTCCCCCGACTCGTGGGTGAAATCGACGGTGTCGGGCACAAGGAGGTGCTCCATCGCTGTCAGTAGATCGTAGGAGCCATGGAGTAGCACACCCTCGACGTCGATCGTTGGCCAGTCTGCATCCTGCCCATCCCATGTGGCACCCGCGGGCACCCACCATCCCACCGTTTCTCCGTCGTTGACCAGCTTCGAAGCTTCCTTGGGGGGGGCAATGTCGTCCCCAGCCGGAGCGAAATCGGACCGCCCAACAATTGCCGGTCCGGTCACCGGTTCCCGCCCAGTTATGTGCGGGACAGTATCCTCTACGAACGCGTTGAGGTGTGAGGGGCCGAAGATTGCCCGCGACTCTCCGCCGGCGACCGCTTCCCAACGCTCACGTATCAACCACACTCCGGTTCGAAGCTCGCAAATTGGACGGCAGTCCCCGAAAGGGAACCACGCGGGAGAAAGGTCTGGTTCCAGCAGGTATAGGTCTGTCATCGGGCCAGGCTCCGGATTTCCGAGGGGAGTTCGTCCAAAAGGTCCTTCAACGCCGTGCAGCGATCCTTGGTCGTCACGAGCGTCACGCCGTTGGCCTGTACAACCACTAGGTCAGATACACCGTCGATGACCACGGCTCCATCGGCGGCCCAAACAACGCACCCCTTTGAATGGCGCTGAAAAGTAATCCCGACCAATACATTGTGGGCATCGTCTGCGGCCCGCACTCGAGCCAATGCCGCCCAGGTGCCGATGTCATCCCACGGGTATCCGCCAGGTATGCATGCAACCATCTTGCTGCGTTCAAAGTGCGAAACATCAACGGCCACGGGCGTGACACTCTCAAAGAACGCGGTCACTTCGTTGTGCCTGAGCTTGTGCAGTTGGGGCGCGATTTCCGGGGCATTGGCTTCGGTTTCGGCGAGAAAACGAGCTGCTGTCCACGCGAACATGCCACTGTTCCACAAAGCGCCGGCCTCGATGAGGGCACGCGCGCGTTCGACGTCGGGTTTTTCAATGAATCTGTCGACCTTGCTCGCGCTTCCTTCCAGGGGCTCACCGGGCTGAATGTATCCGTATCCAGGATCGGGCCTCGTGGGAACGACCCCGACCGTGACCATCATGTCATGGTGCTCCGCAACCTCCAACGCTCTGGCAGCCGTTTCTCGGAAGAGGGAAGCATCCCCGACATACCAGTCTGCGTGCAGCGAGAGAACCCTCGCTGACGGATCTCTTTCCGCAGCAACGCATGTGGCCCAGGTGAGCGCAGGGGCGGTCGAAGCGGCACGAGGTTCAGCGAGCACATTTTCAGCCGGAAGGCCCGGCAGCAGCTTGCGGGTTTCACCCACGAGTGTTTGACCAGTGATGATCAACACTCGTTCAAGTGGGATCAACCCGTCTAGCCGTTCTACAGTCGATGCTAGCAAAGATGTTTCGCCGGACAGATGCAACATCTGCTTAGGCCTTTGTTTCGTCGATAAAGGCCAGAACCGGGTGCCCGATCCGCCGGCCAGGACTGCGGCCCAGTCACTCATGGTGATTGCTCCGGAAATCGGTGCCGAGGCTGGGAATTGTTCCGACTGCCGCTTCGACGCGCCATTCTCGTGACACAACTCGAGCAGCGGGACGCTTCCGTGCCTCGCAGTGGCTTAGAGTAGTTCGGCGATGGCGACTCGGTGCCGTCGCAGATCGTACAGCAGACTTCCCACGTTGACGCCCGGTCTGATGAGGACCGCAAGCACTGTCTCTGGTGTAAGCTGAGCTATGATGGCGAAACCACCCGAGTATTCAATGACGCCGGTTGAGAACTGCTCACGCCCGGACTCGGCGCCAAAGCGTGTACAGCTTCCGATCACCGAGGGAACTAGTGCCGCAATGCCATCGGAGTCGAGACTGCCGGAAACGACGCTGTCAATCGTGAGGCCGTCGTGTCCGAGCAAGATGACTGCATCTACGCCCTCACGGCCGCCCAATGCCTGCACTACATCGCGGATGTTTGGCATGCGCGCCAAGCTAGGTAGGCCATCCTGGGAAGTCAAGCGGAGCGTTGGGTTGACCGGTTTTCAGGCGGCGGCTAATCTTCACCCAGCCTTATGAAACGTAACTCAGCTACTCACTTTTGGTCGACGGCGGCGGCAATTCTCGCTGTTGCTGCGGTCGCTTGTGATGACACGGGCCTGATACCGGCTTCTTTCCCGAACTCAGTCGACACCGTGACACTCTACGCTCTCAGAGGGACTCCCATACCCACTACGAGTGCATTCGACATCGCGTACGGATTGGCGGCGCGCACCGATGAGGGAGACGCATTCGATTTTGCATTCGACATCGATTCTCTCCGCGCCGGCACTATCCTGCCTGCGGGTGCTCTCGGCTTGGCGCCGCAGGCAGGTCTGCAGCTGAGTGACAAGACCTTCGAAGAGGTGGACGAGGCACCATACGATGACTACTTGGTCGATTCTGTTCTGACGGTGTCGGTGGGTGACGTGTTCATTGGTCGATCGCGCAACACTTCTGGGAACTGCTACTACCTCGGATCACTCCCGCGCTATGGGAAGTTCCACGTCCTGGAACTGAATAACCAGGACCGTACGGTTACGCTCGAGTATCTCGTGAACGTGAACTGCGGGTATCGGAAACTGGAGCCCGGATTCCCCACTTCCTGACAGATGATCAACATCAAATTACTTCGCGAATCGCCGGATGTCGTGCGGGTTGCGTTAGCACGTCGTGATCCCAAACTCGCTGATCTGCTGGATCGGATACTGCGCCTGGACGAATCACGCAGGGGACTTCTGGCAAAGGTGGAACAGCTCAAGGCGAGTCGCAACAAATCATCCGAAGAGGTAGCGAGACTCAAGAAGGTAAAGGCTGATGCATCCGCGCTTCTTGCCAGGTTGCGGGACTTGAGTGGCACGATCAAAGACCTCGACCAACAGGTCCGCTCGGTGGATACTGAGCTGCAACAGACTGCATTGCAGGTTCCCAACCTACCGCTCGAAGAGCTACCTGACGGCGGGGCCGACGACTACACGGTCGTCAAGACCTGGGGCGAGCCCTCAACGCACGAGTTTGATGCCCGTCCTCACTGGGAACTTGGTGAGAGTCTAGGGATCTTGGACCTGCCAAGGGGCGCGACGATTACCGGTAGCGGATTTCCCCTTTTCGTGGGGATGGGAGCGCGTCTGGTGCGCTCGTTGGTTAACCTGATGCTGGACGTTCACATTCGAGACCATGGGTACCTGGAAGTTGCTCCCCCGCTGCTAGTGAATGAGGATTCGGCTCTGGGTACAGGACAGCTTCCGGATCTCGAGGAAAACATGTACGTGACCAGGGACGGTCTGTACTTGATTCCAACCGCCGAAGTGCCGGTGACGAACGTCCATAGAAACGACATCTTGGTCGCCGAGTTGCTGCCACGCTCATTCGTGGCGTATACGCCGTGTTTTCGTCGAGAGGCTGGGGCTCACGGCGCCGACACGCGCGGTATCATTCGGGTGCACCAATTCGACAAGGTCGAACTCGTCCGGATGTGCCGGCCGGAAGACTCGCCCGCTGAGTTGGAGCTGCTCCTTGGGCATGCAGAGAAGATCCTGCAGATGTTGAAACTGCCGTATCGTGTAATTTTGCTTGCTGCCGGTGACATTGGTTTTTCTAGTGCCAAGACCTACGATATCGAAGTGTGGGCTGCGGGCGTGGGGAAATGGCTTGAGGTGTCGAGCGTCAGCACATTCACCGATTTTCAATCACGGCGCGCAAATATTCGGTACAGGGCTGAACCCCACGCCAAGCCAGATTTTGTGCACACCCTGAACGGATCTGCTTTGGCCTTACCACGAACGATCATTCCGCTCCTAGAGAACAACCAGCAGCCGGACGGTTCGGTAGAGGTGCCGGCGCCTCTGGCGCAATACCTCGGAACCGATCGGTTGATGCCCGATGGTGCCGCGTAAGGTCCGACGTACCCTCAAGCGACAGGGAAGGGTCGTCGCTTTCTCCCTCGCTATACTCTTTGGAGGGCTTTCGCTCTGGCGGACATGGGATGAGGCGACACATCTCAGGGATCAGGCGCGTCAAATTGCACAGATCTACGGCGAAATCATCTCGGCTCTGAACGATCCCGGCACCGAGGGTGCGGCGATCTTTTCAATGGCCGAGGTCATTACCCAGACCGGCATCCCGATCGTACTCACGAGTTCGTCAGGGATGCCTTATTATGCCGCCAACCTCCCCGATCCGTTCAAAGGTGGGGGTGTGCACCCCTACGTCGAAGACACGCCAGAGATACGCGAGTACATCGCTGAACTCGACCGCAGGAACCCCCCGCTTCGCAAAGACGTGTACGTCATACATTTTGGAGCGCTGCCGGTTACGCGTCGATACACGAGCTTGGGTTTCTTGCAGGTTGGAGTTCTCCTCACTGCGATCTTTGTCGGTATTTGGGCATACCGCACCTCGCTGGATCGTCACCGCGATCGCCTCTGGGTAGCCATGGCCCGGGAGTCCGCACACCAGCTCGGCACACCTCTGATGAGTGCCGATGCCTGGGTGGAACGCCTCACGGATCTATCAGATGGGAAAGCACTCGAGATTGCCGGCCACCTGA
>JBDGYW010000279.1:0-7958 GCA_039588935.1 Gemmatimonadota bacterium
CGAGCATGGGTCCTCCTGACGCGGTAGGAGTGTCGTTCCCACCCTTGAAATATGCCGGTATGTGGCAACGCGGCAAGGATACAGTGGGCGCGTCAAGAAGGCGTCAAGGCGTTGCTGGAACGCACGGATCACCTTGACAGTGGTTACGAGGACGCTTTGCCTATGCGGCGTGAATTTCGCTCGAGTTGACAATGCCGCAGCACCGTAGCTTCGTTTGCTTGTCCGTTTTCTGCCGCAAGAGCGGCGACGTCCGGCCGTCTCGAAAGGCCGGCCGATATCCGGTTGTGAGGGAGATGGCTCATGTCCTTGTTCGAAAATCGTCCCCACCTTCTGCTCGGCGCCGCCTTGCTGGGTGTGTCGCTTTTGTCCTGCACGGCGCCCGAGCCTTTCGACGTCGTCGAGGCTACGATCCCCGAGATGCAGCGCGCGATGGAGGAAGGCCGCATCACCTCTCGCGAACTGGTCGAAGCCCACCTGCTGCGCATCGCCGTCTATGAAGAGCGGGTGAACGCGGTGATCGCGGTGAATGCCAACGCGCTCGAGGAAGCGGACCAACTCGACCGGGAGCGCGCCGAAGGGCACGTGCGCGGCCCGCTCCACGGCATCCCGGTCGCCCTCAAGGACAATGTTCACACCACCCACATGCCGACCACCGGGGGCGCCCTCGCCTTCGAGGGTTTTGTCCCTCCGTACGAGGCCACGTTGACCGCGAACCTTCGTGAGGCTGGCGCAATCATCCTTGCCAAAACCGTGATGACCGAGCTCGCAAACTTCATTGCGCGCGGGATGCCCGGCAACTACAGCGCGGTCGGAGGCTACGGTCTCAACCCGTACGACCCGCGTCGCGATCCCCGAGATGGCCGCAACGACGGCCGCCCCGTGATGGGGGTTGGTGGCTCGAGTTCCGGTATCGGCACGGCGATGAGCTTCTGGGCCGCGAACGTCGGCACTGAGACGTCGGGTTCGATACTGTCGCCGGCGAACGCGAACATGCTGGCGGCGATCAAACCGACCGTGGGGCGCGTGAGCCGTTACGGCGTAATCCCGATCACCGCCGATCAGGACATTGCCGGCCCGATGGCGCGGACCGTCACCGACGCGGCGATCTTCTTCGGGGCGCTGGAAGGTGCCGAGCCCGATCCGAATGACGCCGCGACCCAACGGTGTCAGCCTCCGCCGAACGGTGACTACACAGCGTTCCTCAACACTGACGGTCTGCAGGGGGCACGCATCGGCATTCCTCGAGCTTTGTACTACGACTCGGTTCAGGTCCCGGGGACAGACCGGTGGCGCGGTAGGCTGTCGGAAGAGGGCAGGGCAATGATGGCGGAAGCGATCGAGATCCTCGAGGCGAATGGCGCGACGATCGTCGATCCAGCCGATATCCCGAGCGTGATCGACCCGGATCCCGAGAACAACCTGCTCGTCAATGGACGTAGCACCGTGCTCCACTATGGCATGAAGCGCGACTTCAACGCGTGGCTGGCTACACTGGGAGAAGATGCACCGGTCAAGACGCTGACCGAACTCCGCGAGTGGAACCTTGCTCACGATCGTGCCGGCGCAATCAAGTACGCCCAGGCCAATCTCGATGGATCCGATGAGATCGACCTGGAGGCGGACCGAGCCAGGTACGAGGAAGATCGTGCGCGGGACCTGCGCCTGAACGGCGAGCACGGGATCGACGAGGTGATGACCAACCTGGAGTTGGACGCGCTTCTGTTCCCGGGGTCGAGCAGCGCAGGAATCGCGGCGAAACCGGGCTACCCCACAGTGATGGTGCCGTTTGGCTTCCTCGAGTCGACCGGTGGCCCGCCAATGCCTGATGGGTTCGACGCCAAGCCTCGCCCCTTCGGAGTGAGCTTCACCGGGATGGCTTGCAGCGAGCCGCGGCTGCTCGAGTTGGCGTACGCTTTCGAGCAGGTGACGTTACGCAGAGTCGCCCCCCCGGGGATGCCGTAGCGGAACGGGCGTACTGTTGCACTGACATGCTCGTTCCTGAGCCATCGCTCGTGGAGTAGCCGGGCTTGAGGGTGGTGGTACCAGGGGTGGGTGAAGGCCCACCCCTGATGTATTTGTGCCTCACTCTACCCGGCGGGTCGTGTGTCGACGGGCTACTCTGCTTGTATGGTCTTTGGGCAGTTCCCTGATTCCCCGGGAGGAGGATCACTCCGCTTGGAGGGACCTCACCGGATCGATCCGTGCGGCTTTCTTGGCAGGGAGCAGGCATGCCAGCACACCAGCCAACAGGAAGAGAACGGTCACGGTGACGTACGTCGCAGGATCCGTAGGTTCCACCTGGTAAAGCAGGGACCGGAATATCCGGGTGCTCACAAGGGCCGCTCCGAATCCTACCAAAAGTCCAGCCAGCACCAGTGAGAGCCCTTGCCGAAGGACCATCTGCGTGACCCTGTACGCTCCGGCTCCTATTGCCATTCTCACCCCGATTTCATGGGTCCGCATGGAGACGTTGAATGCCAGGATTCCGTGAAGCCCCACCACCGAGAGGAATAAGGCCATTCCGGCAAAAAGGGTGATCATCACACCGATGACCCTATTGGTGCTCAGGGACGCGGAGACGATTTCCGGCAGAGTGGCGACCTGCGTGAGCGGGATATCGGAATCCCGGTCCAGGACTGCTTGCCGGATTGGAGCGATGAGGCCGGTCGGATCTCCGTTCGACCTGACGACCAAGTGCATGGTGGCATAAGACAGTCCAGGGTAATGGAAGTACATCTGGGGGAAAGGGGTTTGATCAACCGTGGTCATGCGAATGTCCCCAACCACTCCAACCACTTCTCGGAGCCAGGGGTTTTCTCCCGATCCGATGGCTACGCGACGGCCGATTGGGTCTTGCCCAGGGAACAGATTCCTTGCCATCTCCGCGTTTATGACCAACAACCCCTGTGCGGATTCCTCATCCAGATCCTGGAAGTCCCGGCCTGCCACCACCGGTATTCCCATGACCTCGAAGTATCCGGGAAGCACGGATCGCGCGTAGGCGGAGATTCCTTCTCGATTGGAGGCCGGTGGGTTTTCCGGGTCATAAACGCCCCAGTTCTGGTGCTTGTGCCGGATCGGAACCATGTTCACAATGGATGCGGCCCGTACGCCGGGGATGGCTTCCAGATCGGTCAGCAAAGCCCGGAAGAACCGGGTCCGCTCAGCCCCTGTCGTGTACTTCGATGTGGGAACCGGAAGGCTGGCCGTCAGGACCCCCTCGGGCCGGAAGCCCAGGTCTGTCTCCTGGAGATGGGAGAGACTCCGGAGGAGTAGGCCTGAGGCCGAAAGCAGCACCATTGACAAGGCAACCTGGAGAACGACCAAGATGCTTCGGGCTCCGATCGTACGGCCCCCGGCGGAGGTCCTGTGCCCCCCGACAAGATCTCTGGCTGGGTCTGCCCGTGTGCCTGTCACCGCAGGTCCCGCACCAAAAACCAAGGCAGTGCCAAGGGAGACGGCCAGGGCGAAAACGAGCGCCGGGGCGGAAAGTCCGAGTCCCTGCTCCGCGATGACGCCAACGGGCAAGTAGCGGAGGACCAATCCTCTCAGCCAAAGAGCGAGAAGAGTTCCCGCAGCGCCACCTACGAGCGCCATAACCAGGCTCTCGGTCAGCAGCTGGCGTCCTACTTGTTTGCCTGATGCCCCCAAGGCGACACACAGAGCGAATTCCGACCTTCGAGCGGAGTTCTTGGCCAGCAGGAGCCCTGCCACGTTTCCGCAAGCGACCAGGAGGATCAGACTGGTGGCAGCCATGAGAAGCAGGAGAGTTGGTCGGTACGGTTCTGCCAAAGCGGAATCCAGGCGGGTGAGGAGGAGGCTCTTCGTAGCGTGAGTGCTCGAGTAGGTCTGGGCGAGTCGGCGAGCGACTACTTCCACCTGAAGCTGCGCCTCTTCGATTGAAACTCCGGTGCGCATCCGGCCCACGATGAGCCAACTGTGGGAATCACGCATGTCCGAATCGAGGATACCCTCTCGGATGGGAAGCCAAAGGTCGACATCCTGGTGAAACCGAAAGGACGCGGGCATCACGCCGACCACCGTCAGAGGTGAACCATCGACCACGAGGCTACGTCCCACAGCTTCAGAAATTCCTCCAAAGTGCCGTTGGCAGAACCGATGGCTGATTATCCCAACTGGCGGGGCCCCTGCTCCCGCCTCTTCCATTATGAACCCCCTCCCTGTCTGGGGCGTCACTCGAAGGGTGGAAAAGAGATCTACCGATACCCACTGGCCAGGGATCCGCTCCGGTTCCCTTGCTCCCGTGATTGTGTGACTCTGGAATCCGTTTCTCACCAGAGCCAGAGATTGGAAAGCTTCCGTTCCGTCCCGGTAATCCAGATAGTCCAGGAAAGAAACCGTAGGATTGATCTCTCCCTCGAACGTGGCCCGGCCAAGGATCAACTCTTCGGGATTGGGGAAGGCGGACGCTCTGGAGAGAGCCGCGTCCAGAATGCTGAACATGGTCACGGTTGCCCCAATCCCCAGGGCCAGGATCGAGGTGGTAGTGAAGAAGAACCCCGGGATTTTGGCGAGCTTCCGAAAACTCAGCCGAATGTCTCGAAATAGGCCAACGATCACGTGGGCCTTCCTCTCTTTCTGGGAGTACTCGGCTGCCCGTTCAGACCATGCCGATCGGAGGAGATCGAATAATTGAAATCGCCACATACGCAGAGCTCCTGCCAGACCGTGTCTCTCTCGCACCACGCGCGTCTTGAGCAAGAGAGCCTGGTATAGTTCATCCTCGTATCGCTCTCGGAACGAATTGGGGAAAAGACCCAACGCCCAGCGGAGAATCCTCTTCATGCTTCGTGGGGGCCAAGGAGTTGGGCCTCCCGGGCCCACTCGGCGATGTCTCCGAAGACTCGGGCCTCACTTTCCGCACGCTTGCGACCGCTGTTGGTGATTTGGTACCTGCGGCGTTGAGCGTGTGCGGGGTTCTTCTCCTTGAGTTCGATTATGAAGCCGGCATCAACGAGCTGTTTGATTGAGCGGTAGAGCGAACCAGCGCCAATGGTGAATCTGCCTCCGGATCGCTCCTCGATCTCCTGCATGATTGCGTACCCGTGTCTCTCGTCCTGGCTGAGCGCGACAAGAATCTGGAACATCAGGGGGGTCAGTGTGGAAGTGTCGTCTGTTGCGTGCTTTCTGCCCATGTCCATTCCATTTTTTCACAGGTGATTTAATCACATAGTAACCACGTTGGATGCGTACCACAAGGGAGTGAATACCGGAATTGGTATGAGCAGCCGTTCCTAGCCTTAGCGGTCGCTGGCTGCAGACTGGTTGCCTTTTTTACTGGCAGCGACCTTGCTGCAGCCCCCCTGAACCTACCGCAGGTGGGGCGTGATCTTGCGTGTATGTAACCTGCACGGCGAATGAGATCTCGAGAATGAGTCGGGTCACCCGAGAACAGAGCCGGAGCGCCTACATCCAGCCAACTGTGGGTACCTCTCCTGACTCCCTGTCCAAACTGGAGTACGAGGTTTTGGCGAGATACACCTGTCTCGGGATGCCTGACAGCTATCGAATGGGGTGATTCCTTTTTGGGAAACGGAGAATCTGGGTTCACTCCCGAGCCATGCACCAACGCCCCAATTGCCAGTTCAGCGATATGTGAATAGATTTAACTTAAATCGAGTTATCTTAAAGGCGGATGGCATGTCCAAGCACCAATCGACGGACGATCATATGGATCTTGGCCCCAGTGCGTTTCTACCGCTTCCCGACTTGGCACTTCATGTGTTGATCGCATTGGCCGAAGGCGATCTACACGGATGGGGCATCATCAAGCGGATTGGTGAGTTGACCGAGGGCCGCACCCGGCCGAGCAGTGGATCGCTGTATTTGTCGATGGCAAGGCTAGAGAAGCGACAATTGGTGACCGACGCTTCTACGCGGTCGCACGATGCCGAAGACTCGCGTCGACGGTACTACACACTAACTCCGCTAGGCCGTCGCGTACTCGAGGCTGAAACGGCACGCCTTTCCGGCCTCATGCTGCACGCGAAAAAACTCGGTATCGTCGGCCCGAAAACCAGGGTATAGCATCTACGCATGCCACCGTCATCCCTGAGAGGAGCAATCGACAGATGGTAGATCGTGTGACTGAGTGGGCATTTCGCTCCCTAACGATCCTGATCCCATACCCCCTGCGTGCTCGGACTCGGGCCGAGTTGCTTTTCACCTTCACCGCAGGGCAGAAGTCTGTTCGGACTGAGAGTGGCACGGTTGGAGTCCTGATGTACTCACTAAAGGAGTGTGGCGGACTCCTGAGGATGGCTTTCTTGTCCCGATTGTCCGACGATTCAAGTGTACGAGTTACCTCCACCCGCCGAAGCTCCGATCGTAGCGGGCACAGAAGAACACTCCTTCCCAATCTTGCCCAGGATGTCCAATATGGACTCCGTGCACTGGCCCGCAGTCCCGCGTTCACGGTCGTGGCCGTTTTGATCCTTGGTCTGGGCATTGGAGCAAACAGCACCATGTTCACCGTGGTGCATTCCATCTTTTTACAGTCACCGACAACTATCAGCGAGCCGCAGGACCTGGTCGCGCTGAGCCTGCTCGGCGAAAACCGCGAGTTCGATCACTTCAGTTACCCCGACTATTTGTTCTACCGGGATAACAATGACGTGTTCTCCGATGTAATGGCATACTACGACGGCGCAAGTACGATGGCCGTTGGGATGGGCGACGATGTAGTTCAAGCAGAGGCGTGGACCGTCTCTCACAACTTTTTCAGCGTGCTGGGAGTGGCACCGGCGATCGGCAGGAGCTTTCTCGCCGCGGAGGATGTTGTACCCGGTGGATCTCCCGTGGTGATGATCAGTCACGGATTCTGGAGCCGTTATTTCGGGGCGGACCCGTCGGCCGTGAATAGCGTGATAACGCTCAACGGCCAGCCATTCACGATAGTCGGCGTGGTGCCACGGCGGTTCCGGGGACCGAATGTAGTGGACAGAGCGCCCGACCTGTACGTATCCCTCAACATGATAGGCGCATTGAGTCCAGGGGCCGAAGACGATCTCGTGGCGATAGACGGAAGGATATCGCTCTGGTTGCGAATCGTCGGCCGTGTCCGTCCTGACGTTGACCGGGAGACGGTACGGGCACACATGACAGTGCTGAGGTCGCGGTGGGAATCGGCCTTTGCCTCGTGGATTGAAGCGACGTTCTTCGGAGACATTGAACCGTATCGGGTTCAGTTGTCGCCCTACTTCCACCTGACGCGGCGACAAGCAGAGCGACTGAAGGCATCATTCACACCCCTCTTCCTGGCGGTCGGCGCCGTTCTACTGATCGCCTGTGCGAACATCGCGATTCTGTTGCTAGCCCGTGCCTCTGCGAGACGGCATGAGATGGGCATAAGAGCAGCACTCGGTGCAAGTCGCTCACGTGTTGTCGGGCAACTGATGGCCGAGAGCCTGGTGGTTGCGGCCGTAGGCGGTGCAGTTGGCTTCTTCTTTGCGTACTGGGGCGCCGGGCTCGCGGCGGGATTCATCCCCATGTCGTTCGCGGTCGATTTCAAGCCCGATGTTGGCGTATTCGGCTTCACCGTGGCACTGACCGGAGGGGCTGCGCTCCTGTTCGGGCTGGCGCCGGCGGTCCAGTTGTCCCGTGTCGACATCGCCCTTTTCCTGCACCGGCAGGGGCCCGGGAGAGGCAGAGCAACCTTCAGGAATGTACTGGTCGTCGGTCAGTTGACGCTTTCAATAGTTTTGGTAACCGTTGCGGGTCTGTTCGTTCGCAGCTTCGTCAACGCTCAACGTGTCGACCTCGGCTTCGACAAGGAGAGAAGACTCCTGATGAGTGTTACCCCCGCCAATCACGGATATTCGGAGGACGAGGGGAAGGAGTTCGTGCGAGTGGTCTTGGGTCGGCTGGAGGAACTCCCGGGGGTCAGGAGTGCAACCACCACCGAGCGCACGCCGTTTCGAGGCAGGTCGAGGATACCA
>JBDGYW010000280.1:0-14526 GCA_039588935.1 Gemmatimonadota bacterium
GCCAACACGAGGCACCGGCGGGTCTTGCGTATCGTCCATAGCCCCGACCCTCACTGCGACAACCATGAGCAGGGGCATCATCACACCAGTGACCAAAGCGGCAATAACCAACACCAACAGATATGAGCCCAAGGTCTTCCGCTCCGTACGTTGGGGTCTCTATGATACTCAGTCGTTTGGAACCGACTTGTCAACTGGTGAAACAACGACTGGAGGCACTACCGCCGTCATGTCAGTCAGGCAAGTGACGCAGTGAGCCGCGTAGCCATCCTGTCCCCGGGCTATCCACACCAGGCCGGCGGTGTCACAGACCATACGGCCCGCCTAGTCAGGAGTTGGTCCGATCTCGACGCGAGTGTTGGCGTGTTCGACGACGTCTCCGAGTCGGTCGCGTCGCTCGTAGGCACGATGGAAAACGAGCGAGTGGAGGCCTTGTTGATTCAATACGTGCCGTTCCTCTACGCCCGCCGCGGACTTTCGAAGCTACCCCAACAGGTTGCGGTGAACTGCCAGGCGCTTGGAATCAATGTTACAACCTTCGTTCACGAACCGTGGGTACCTCCGACGCGATTGCCGTGGATGATCCTGTCGCCACTCCACAGGCGACAACTTAGGCGGATCATCGCCGCTTCGGACTCAACCGTCACGGCTGTACCAACCTGGGCAAGGAAGCTTGGCCCCTCAACGAAGACGGTTTACGTCGGATGCACGTTGGGTGATCCGCCGGCAGATCTCGAACACGAGCCCGCGCTCACGGCTCCAGTTGTATTCTCGCCGTTCGCGTCCGGACTCAGATGGGATTGGATCACTCGGGCGGTTCACGCAATCGGCACCGGATTGATCGTGGTCGGTAGCGATCGCGCGACCGCGGATCGGCACTCAGTCGTCGGCCAGTTCGTGCGCGGCGGATGGGATTTCCGGGGACGTTTGTCGGCCGAAGAGACGCTCAGGCTGCTGGCGCGAGCGAGTCTCGTGCTTGCCCCCTTCGTCGACGGAATGACGGGAAGGCGGACATCGGCAATGGCAGCTCTGAGCGTGGGATCGAGACTGCTCACCTCAAAGGGCCATCTATTCGACCCGGCGTTCGCCGTCGGCCCCGCATACGTCGCCGGTCCGAGTGACGAGTTCGTGCGCTTGGCCGTAGACCTATGGCACGCCAACGACACTGCGCCCGCCCGGGACAACCGCCTCGCGTGGTCACGTGAGTACCTCTCGGCGGCCAGACTGGACAGCGATCTCCTCAGGATTGTGAAGGGCAGGTCCAGGCTGTGACCAGGACCCGAAAGTTCCTGGGAGGCGTGCTTTTTGGCTATGCCAATCAACTCCTGGTCACACTCGTAGGCCTGTGGCTGACCACCTTCCTGCTGCTGCGACTGGGTCAGGATGATTACGGTCTGTGGCTTGTCGGCACGCGCATATTGGGGTATTTGATGTTGCTCGACCTGGGCGTGGTGGCCCTGCTGCCTCGCGAGGCGGCATTCGCCACCGGCCGTGCCGGCGGAGCCGATGACGCGGACGACCTGCCGCAGATCGTGGGTCGCACGATGCGAATTGTGACCTGGCAGATGCCATTGGTCGCGCTCGCGGCAGCCCTCGTCTGGTTGGCGCTGCCAAGCGAGTGGGAGCCGCTCCGCAACCCGCTCCTAGTCGTGTTGGCGGTGTTCGTACTTGGATTCCCGCTTCGCGTCTATCAGGCACTGCTGAACGGCCTTCAGGACCTCACCTACCTCGGCGCGGTGAACACCGGAACGTGGATTATCGGGACAATGATCACCGTGGCTCTGGTATTCGCCGGATTCGGCTTATATGCGCTCGCGATCGGATGGGGCGTCAACCAGGTAACGCTGGCCGCCATCACCTGGCTGCGTGTCCGGACCCGATATCCGGAAGCCGTCTCACGGCGATCGGCGACTTTCCCCAAGGGATTCCTCCGCGAGCGACTCTCCCGTGGCCTGTGGATAAGTGTTTCGCAAATAGCCCACGTGCTGCGGCAGGGAACCGATCTGCTCATAATCGCGAAGATCCTGGGACCTCAAGCTGTTGTGCCATACTTCTGCACCGCGAAGGTATTGACCGTGCTCGGCAATCAGCCGCAGTTGCTGGCCCAGACAGCCCAACCGGCACTGAGCGAACTCAGAGCTAGCCCTGAGCGGCATCGGCTTGTCGCCGTATGTACTGCCCTCACGAAAGCGATCCTCATCCTGAGTGGAGCCGTCGCGTGCTTGGTGATAGCCGTCAACGAGGGCTTCGTAGAATGGTGGGTCGGACGGGAGCAATACGGCGGGCAACTCCTGACTGGCATCCTCCTCGGAGGAATGTTGCTCAGGCACTGGAATCTCACCGCCGTGTATTCACTCTTTGCCTTCGGGCAGGATCGTCGCATCTCGCTCACGACGCTCGCGGACGGAGTAATCACTGTGACCGCTTCGATCATCCTGGTGATGCGGTGGGGACTGATCGGTGCGGCCGTTGGCCCAATACTGGGTGTGACTCTGGTTGCTCTGCCGGCGAATCTATCGGGGCTCGCCCGTGAGCTGCGCACGCCGGTCTCTCACCTGATTGTCTGCCATTGGCCGTGGCTCTGGCGGTTCTTGCTGCTGGCCGCATTGGCTGCGACGTCCGCTCTGGTGTGGGTGCCGCGCAGCTTGCCGGCGCTAGTGGCAATCACGCTTGCATCTCTCGCGGCGTACGGCGCGCTGATGTTTCCTTTCGCCCTCCGCGACCCGCTCGGCGTGTACGTCCGACCCCGCATCGAGACGCTGCGACGGTTGGTGATACGGGAAGCCGCGACCACCGAGGCCGATGCCTGATCACCGCATCGTGCACCTCGTCCCCGCTCTGTTCGGGACTCACGGCGTATTCGGGGGCGCGGAGCGGTACGCGCTCGAACTCGCCCGCGCCATGGCGAATGAAGTACCAACAGAACTCGTTACGTTCGGGCCGGAGGATGGAACGGAATCACAGGGCGCACTGGCGGTACGAGTGCTGGGGCACCCACGATTCGTGAGAGGCCAGAAGAACAATCCCATCAGCACAAAGCTGTTCGCCGCGCTCCGAGCCGCGTCAACTGTTCACTGCCACCAGCAACACGTGCTAGCCAGCAGTCTCGCAGCCCTGTACTGCCGTTTTTCCGGACGTCGTGTGTTCGTCTCCGACCTCGGCGGTGGCGGGTGGGACATCTCATCCTACCTACCCACCGACCGCTGGTACCACGGTCACCTACACATCAGCGAATACAGCCGTCGTGTATGCGGCCACTCCGATAACAACCGTGCGCACGTCATCCTCGGCGGAGTTGACACAGAGAAGTTCTCTCCTGACCGAGCGGTGTCTCGCACTGACGAGGTGCTCTACGTTGGACGGATCTTGCCACACAAGGGAATCAACTATTTGGTCGATGCACTTCCCAACGACTTGAGACTCACAATCATCGGGAAGCCCGAAGACCAGCGTTTCCTGAATGACTTGAGGGAGGCGGCCGAAGGAAAGCGAGTGTTGTTTCGACACGATGTCGGGGATGACGAACTGGTACGCGCGTACAGGTCAGCTCTCTGCATCGTGCTTCCCAGCGTTTACCATACCGTGTACGGTCAGAAGACGGTGGTGCCGGAACTCCTTGGACAGACGCTCATCGAGGGTATGGCGACCGGGACACCTGGGTTGTGCACCGAGATTGCGAGCCTTCCGGAGGTGGTCGAGGACGGCGTATCCGGGTTCATTGTGCCACCCAACGATCCCGGAGCTCTCAGAGCGAAATTGATCTGGCTGCGCGACAACCCCAAGGAAGTGGAACTACTCGGAGAGGCCGCACTGAAACGAGTCCTCGAGCGTTTCACCTGGAAGGCGGTGGTTGCGCGGTGTCTCGAGGCATACGGAACATGAAGCCCCTGCAGATGTTGGCCAGGTCGTTTGCTACCGCGGCAGGGCGCGAGTCACGCATCATCCGCGCCCTTCGACCGGCATATGATACCCTCCTGAACTGCTCGAGCCTGGGACGTGGCCTTCCTTGGTCGGTGAATGGATTCCCATGTCGAATCGACGCGCGTCAGCGGCACAGGATCCCGCGCATATACGAACGGGAGGTCGCGGAGTTTCTACGAACCCGTGTGCGCAGTGGTGCATTGTGCTTTGACATCGGTGCCAATGTCGGTGTGTATGTCCTGCAGTTCGCGCACATGTCCGCTCCCTCGGGCCGGATAGTCGCCTTCGAGCCAAATCCTATGACGGCCGGCATACTCGCCAAACACGTTCGGATGAACCATCTCGCAGACAGGGTGAAGATCGTCCCTATGGCAGTCGATGAGTCGGTCGGCACGGCCACTCTCCATGTAATGGATGCAGACGGAATGAGCAGGCTGTATTCACCTAACCCACTACTTGGAAACCGAACCACACCGGTCGGCGTCCCCGTAACGACGGTGGACGCCTTTTGCAGAGAACACGACTTGGCTCCCAACTGGCTGTTTATCGATATTGAAGGGTTTGAGATTGGAGCGCTGGTGGGAGCCGCTGAAACAGTCAGCCGTCAGCGCCACGATCTCTCGATCGTTGTTGAGCTGCATCCTTCAGCGTGGCCCACCGCCGGGACAACCAAAGGCGCCGC
Source organism: Gemmatimonadota bacterium (assembly GCA_039588935.1). Taxonomy (GTDB): domain Bacteria; phylum Gemmatimonadota; class Gemmatimonadetes; order Gemmatimonadales; family GWC2-71-9; genus JBDGYW01. Next base: position 4,604 of record JBDGYW010000280.1, read on the forward strand.
AGAAACCCTCTTCCAAGATCTAGGGGTTGCTCCGGTAGCGTTGACAGGACAGCGAGATCCGCTCAGTGAGCACGGACTCGTGTACTTGAGATACGAATAGGCATGGCAGTGACGGACATCGAGCACTCATCACGGAAGAACCCCGACTTCTTCGTTGTGGGCGCACCCAAGTGTGGCACGTCCGCAATGAACGCCTACCTCGGCAACCATGGCGACGTGTTCATGGCGCCGAAAGAGACTCATTACTTCGCATCGGATGTTCGGCTGCACGAAATGACCGAACCCGAGTATCTCGCTCTATTCGACAACGTGGGGTGCGCGAAGCGTGTGGGCGAGGCATCGGTGTGGTACCTCTACTCCACCGAGGCCGCCGGAAGAATCCGGGATTTCGCACCTGACGCGCGGATCGTTGCGATGCTCCGCAACCCGGTGGACTTGCTCCATTCGCTGCACAGCCAAATGCTGTTTGAGCCAGGAAGCGAAGACAAGAAGTCGTTCGAGGCGGCGGTGAATGCCGAGGCGGACCGCCACCACGCGCGCGCACTGCCGCCGGGCCTAACGATCCCTCCCAAGCTCCTCTATTACCGCGAGATCGTACACTTCGCTCCTCAGCTCGATCGCTACTTCTCACGGTTCGGTAGGGAGAGAGTACGGGTAATACTCCACGACGACTTCAGAGCCGACAACGAGAAGGTGTTCGCCGAGTTGTGTGCGTTCCTCGAGATCGAAGAACAGCCGCAGGGTGAAACCCGAGTCATGAATCCCAACAAGCGCCTCCGCAGTCGTCTCTTGACCCGGTTGCTCCGACACCCTCACCCCGTGTTACGTGTTGCCGCGAAGGCAGTGTTGCCAACGTCTTGGCGTCGATCTCTCGCGAATGCGCTCTGGCGGCGCAACATCTCATCCGAACCTCGAGAACCTCTGTCGCCGCACACCAGGCGGCGGTTGAGTTCTGAACTGGAGCCTGTGATCGATGAACTCAGCGCGGTACTGAACCGGGACCTGAGCTATTGGAAGAGCCAATGACCCACTCCACTCTGACGTTTGTGCTGTCGGTTCCCACCATTCCCGGAGGTGTATTCAAAGCTAGAGAAGGCAGGGGCTAACGTGCGAATCGCGATCGCGAACTGGTCGAGTCAGATTGCCGGTGGGGTCGAAACGTACTTGAACAGCTTGATACCTGCGTTGGCGGAGCGCGGGGACGACGTCGCTTTCATTTGTGAGACCGACCACCCCGCAGACCGCGCGCCGATCACGATCCCAGAGGAGACTCCTTGCTGGTGTATCGATTTGGTGGGTGCGCAATCGGCAATACAGGGTTTGCGAGACTGGGAGCCGGACGTCGTCTACGCTCACGGTATGGTCGACCCTGAACTCGACAAGCAGCTCACGGGCATCGCTCCCTCAGTCTTCTGTGCGCACAGCTACTTCGGTACCTGCATCAGCGGTACAAAGACACTCAGCTTTCCACGCACGATCCCCTGTCGACAACGGTTCGGCTGGAGCTGCCTTCTGCGGTACTATCCACGCAGGGTCGGCGGCCTCAACCCAGCCACCATGGTACGCTGCTTTCGGACTCAGCACCGGCGCCTGAGATTGCTCTCCGAGTTTCGCGCGATCATCACACTCTCCGCGCACATGCGGCAGGAGTACATTCGCCACGGTTTCGCGCCAGACTCCGTGTTCACAATTCCGCCTCCGTTGAAAGGCAGAGTCGATGATGAAACCACCGGTGCGAAGCTCACTGTTGCTCGACCAAACCCTGACGTGTGGAGGCTGCTGTTCCTTGGTAGGATGGATCGACTGAAGGGTGGCGCTGTACTGCTGGATGCGTTACACATCGCAGCTAACGCTCTGCACAAGAAGCTGCATGTCACGTTCGCCGGAGAAGGGCCGGAACGCTTGTCTTGGGAGCGACGGGCACAGAGACTCATGCGCAGGTACTCAGACGTTCAAGCCGAATTTGTTGGCTGGGTTGATCGGCCGCAGATCGAAGCCCTGTTCCTGAATACTGACTTGTTCGTGTTGCCAAGCCTCTGGCCCGAACCGTTCGGGCTTGTTGGCATAGAGGCGGCCTGCTATTCGGTGCCGGCCGTAGCGTTTGCTGTGGGTGGCGTTCCGGAATGGCTGCACGATGGCGTCAACGGCCACCTAGCACCTGGCCACCCAGCCAGCCACCACGCGCTGGGCGCAGCTATTGTCTCCTGCCTCGAGGACTCTTCACACTACAAAGCCATCCAGGCTGGCGCTGCCGAGGTCGCGGGCGCGCACTCGGTGGAGCTGCACTTGTCGAAACTGCTTGATGTCTTCAACAAGGTCGCTGGCACGTGAATTCGGTGTTACCGCGTTTCCTGTTCGTCTCCTTTGTGTCAAACAGCCCTTGGACCGGGATGGGTCGTTGGACCCACCGAGTGACAGACGAACTCGCTGCGCGTGGTCATCTAGTGCATTCGTGGTTCGAAGACGATTTCCCGGTGAGCCGTGCCCTTGGGCGCCTCACAATCCTGGCTTTCCCAGTTGTCCTGGCCGCTCGCCTCGTGCGCCAGCGCGGACGCTATGATATCGTTGTCCTACACGAGCCTAGCGGGTTTTGGTATGGCATTCTCCGCAGGCTAGTCCGGTCGATTCCAGCAGTTGTGCTCATGTGCCACAACGTTGAGAGTCGGCACTATCGGGATATGCGGATGTACGCACGGCGTGGCTTGGCCGCCGGAACGGGGTTCTCTCGATGGCGCGCGCCGCTCCTACGACACTGGCAATCTGACGGAGCCATCAGGTTGGCTGACCACGTGCTATGCCTATCTTCAGTCGATCGCAGCTATATCGCCGACCAGCTAAGGGTACCGAGACAACGCATCACGAGGCTCGTGAATGGAACCGACCCTTCGGACTTCATCGAAACGACCACAAGTCGGGGGGGGGGCGCAGTACTCTGGATCGGCGGCTGGCTCGACGTAAAGGGTAGGAGACTTTTGCCGAGCGTTTGGCGCGGCGTCCGAGAACGCGTGCCTTCGGCCAGGCTCACACTCGTCGGCACCGGCACCGCCTCCAATGAGGTCCTCGAGGATTTTGATTCTGCGGACCGTCCGTCAATCAAAGTCATTCCGCGCCTAACGCAGCCGAAAGAGATGAGGGAACAGTACGCCAACCACGACGTCTTCCTACTCACATCTCTCTCAGAGGGTTCGCCTCTCGCACTCCTCGAGGCATTGGCCGCAGGCTTGCCCATCGTCGCAACGCGTGTTGGGGGCGTGCCGGATATTGTCGTGGACGGTGTCCACGGTCTCCTGTTCGACCCCGCGAATCTCGCGTCGGGCATCGACTCGGTGTGCCGGATCATCGAGAACGCTGGGAATCCACCGCAGGCAGCTTGGTGAAAGCCGCGTCAGGAGTGCTCGGTGGACACGAACCCGATGCCCATGAATCGACCAACTGACGACGCCCGTAACGCATACGAAGAGTGGCATGCACGGCTCGAGGTGGATGCCGAGGTCGGCACGCCGTGGCATCAGCTAGTCAAGCAGCACATCGTTCCGGGGCGGGACCTCTGCGGTAAGCTGGTGCTCGAGATCGGGAGTGGTCGTGGAGGCATGGCAAGTTGGCTCGCCGGTCAGGAATCCAAACCCCGACTGATTGTCGGAGCGGATTTCGCACACACCGCCGTACGGATGGGTAGAGCGCATGCAGTCGAAAAAGGACTCGGCGAACTTGCCTGGGCGGTCGCTGACATTCAAAGGATTGCGCACGCCGATCAGACTTTCGATACGATTGTGAGCTGCGAGACCATCGAGCACGTGCCGGCGCCGATGGGCGCCCTGCGTGAATTGGCGAGAGTGTTGGTGCCGGGAGGGAGGCTCTTTCTCACCACGCCCAACTACCTCGGAAGCATGGGATTATATCGAGTCTATATGCGACTGCGCGGCCGCCGCTACACGGAGGAAGGTCAACCGATCAATCACCCGCTGGTGCTGCTGCGTACCGTGCGCTGGGTACGAAAAGCGGGACTCATCGTGGAAGCTGTTGACGCCTGCGGCCACTACCTGCCGGTACCTGGACGCCAGCCAGTTGAGCTTGTGCGCCTGAATCGCCCGAGGCGCCTGATGCGGTGGTTCGGGCTTCACGCCTTGACCGTCGCCGTGAAACCGAGGGCGCAAGAGTGAACCGCCCTCGCATTCATTTCATCGTCGAAAGCGGCACAGACGTTCGCCTGGTCGACGGACTGGCTGAACGGTCGGAACTCACGGTCATCGGGAGAACGATACGAGGCGGACGCATAATCAACTGGACGCCAGCTGCGGGGGTGCCGGTCGCTGTCGGGCCGGCATCGCGAGCGCGATTCGCGGGAGTTGCCCTCGTCGGACTCCTCAGAAAGCGACGGCAGTTCGACGCGGTCCTTGTGCAGGGATACGGCCTCGCTGCATTCGCCGCCAACGTGGCATCTCGCCTTGTGGGATTGCCAACATTCATGCTGGTGTGCAGCCCGGTTGAGTTGTACTACTCATGCCGCAAGTCGCATCACTACCCCGGCATGCCCTACCGCCGCCACGAGTTGTGGATTCTCCAGTTGCTGGCGGCGATCAACGCCAGAATCGGCCGCCATTACGTCGTACTGAGCCAGCACCTGAAAGACGTCGTGAGCAACCACGGAACGCGCCGGCCCGTTAGCGTCATACCGCTGTATGGAGTGGACACGGATCGGCTCAGGCCGCCGTCGGACCCCAAGTCCGTCTTGCGCCGGAGGCTTGGATTGCCCGAGTCCGGATCCATGCTGTTCTTCAGCAGCCGGGTTGCACCCGAAAAGGACAGCGAGACTCTTCTCGAGGCATTGGTGCGGCTTAGACAAATGGGCCACGATCTTCATCTGCTGAACCTGAGCGGAGGCCACGCTGCGTTCCTTGCCGCCGCTGACCGCTATGGCGTAGCCGATTGCGTCATCACGAGGGATGCCGTGCACCCCGTGCACGAACTGGCCGAATACTATCAGGCATCCGACCTTTGCGTACAGGCAAGCCGTGAAGAGGGATTGGGCTTCTCCCCCCTCGAGGCTCTGGCAAGTGAGATTCCCGTGGTTGCGGCAGCAGTTGGAGGACTGCGAGAGACCGTCGTAAATGGGGAAACGGGCTGGACCTATCAACCTGGAAACCCCGCATCTTTGGCCGAGAGCATCCAGGCTGCTCTGGACCACCCCGTCGAGTCTGGCCGACGCGCTGCGGCGGGCCGCTCAATGGTGAAAGCACGGTATGAGCGCCGCGCGGCCTTCGAAGCGCTCCTCGACCTCATCAATGGGAAGATGCGGAGTACTTCATGACGAAGTGCAGCAAGTTGCTGAGGATTCGAGACTACAGCGACTGGCTGGAGGGACACTATGCCCGCAAACAGATATTCAGCCCGAGCCGCGTGATCTCATGGACGCACCGTCGCCGGATCGAAACGGCGCTGCAGCTCGCAGCTCCATTTGCAGGTAAACGAGTGTTAGACCTGGGCTGTGGGGACGGTACCTTTCTGGCGTACCTGATGCGGCAGGAGAGGGCGCCCTCTCACGCAGTGGGCGCTGAAACAAGCGACGATCTCGTGGAAGATTGTCGCGGCCGCCTCGAAGACCTCACCGATCTCGAATTCGTGTTGACGGACCAGCTCATCGAGCCCAGACACTCCAAATCGTATGACGCTGTGTTCTGCATGGAGGTACTGGAACATGTGGTAGACGTCGCCCCCGTGTTGGAACAGATGAACAATCTCGTCTCGCCCACCGGGTACATTGTGATCAGTGTTCCCGTAGAAACTGGGCCTCCCCTATTGGTTAAACAATCACTGCGCACCGTCGCCGGCTGGATGGGAGTGGGTGATTATCCCGGCACGAGCAGCTGCACTGTACGCGAACTAGCCGCCGGCCTGTTTGCGGGGCGGCATCAGCACATGAAGCGGCCGGTGTTGCAGGATGGCGTTGGCCGCGAATCCCATGACCACAAGGGATTCAATTGGAGGCATCTGGAAGATAGGCTCCAGCGCCAATTCGAGATTGTTCGGAAGCTAACGTCACCGATTAGATGGCTTCCTCCCATGTTGGGAAGCCAGGTATGGTTCCTGATCAGGCCGATTGCTTGAATCGAGACTGTTCGCAGGATGACTGTAATGCGTGCAGGTATTATCGTATCAGACACCGATCGCTACCCCTTCGTCGAATGTCGAGCGCAATGACACAAGTCCGAGAACTGCCGCCACGAGACGATGGTAGGCGATGAGTAATCTCGTCCTTCTCGCTCCGTTCCTCACCGCTCTGGCTGCGGTCCTTGTCAAGGACCGTCTACACGCAGTACTCATCGTGTTCTGCTACCTCACGTTCGAGGGCGTGTTCAAACTCCTCTCCGGCTACCACCCTGTCGTGCATATCGGCGTGGACATCGTGCTGTGGGCTCTGCTCGCAACCTGGATCGCGATGGCCGTGGCGTCACGCCGTGCTCGGTTGCCGCGTGTGCCGTTTATCATGTTGCTGACGGTGCATGTCTCGTGGATCGTGATGCTGGTGTTCAGCCCCTACACGGCCAGCATCTTTGTCGGCGTCGCGTCATTGAAGGTACACCTCTCGATGATCCCGCTCTATTTCGTCGGCTTCCTGCTCGCTGAGGACGCAGATGTGCCGCGGCGTTTTGTGAGCACACTCCTCCTGGTTTGGTTGGCGACTTTTGTAATCACACTGATTCAATATGTCGGCGGACCTGACGCCCTGTTCGATCTTGGAGACGTGTACCGTCGGCGAGCTAGCTATTTCCACGAGTGGCGTCCTTTCGGCACTACGGCTTTACCGGGAGGGCAGTCGCTTTTCGCGATGCTGGCCATGCCTTTCGCCATCTACCTGGTGTTACGGGGCGACTACGGGATTCGCAACGGAAGGGTAGCGGCTGCGCTAGTGGGTAGCATCGCCGTGTTTTTGGTGTCCGGGGTCAGGCAGGTTTTCCTGGGATCCCTGATCGTCGTGATCTGCATGGTGGGCTTGCAGCTGACACGACGGGCGGGACGCGCGGTTGCCGGACTTGTCACACTTGCGGTACTAGGAACCGCCACGGTGATCGCGGTGCAGCAATTCATGGCACCTGCCGCAAGAAGGTCAGTGGCGGAGGCGGCAGGCATTCCGGACATCTGGCGGGAGCGCGACGTTCTCGACCGGTTCGAGACTTTGTTGGATCCGGCTACCTATGCCAAAGCCCGGGCCGGTGGGTTGCGGTTGGTTTGGGACCGCGCGAAGGAGGCACCGTTTGGTGTCGGATTGGGACGCACCGGGTCCGCGGCGGCGGCCCTGCGGGACCAACTGACCCGTGACCCGTTTCAGAAACTGCTGCAGGATCGGTTCGGGTTTCAGGACAACTTCTTCGCCGCAATGCTCGTTGAAACCGGGATCCCCGGTACTGTGATGCTCACAGTGATGTTGATCGGACTAGGGCTTCTTTCGGCGAGGCTGGCGCGCCGAGCTGCCACTCCGGAGGACAGCGCGCTCGGGGCACTGGTGGCCGGATACATGTTGGCTATGTTGGTGATGTCATGGGGCTCTCAGCCGCTTATGGCCAATCCCACAATTGCTTTCTTCTGGTTGTTGGGAGGCATGGTGGCAGGCCGTCTTCACGAAATCGAAAATCGGGACGCTGATACTCCGCAACATGAGCCAACGTAACCGTCGCCTGAGGATTAGACAGCTGCAACTCAGCGTCGGTGTGCTCGAGTCTGCTCCTCACGCCCTCAATTCGCCTCAAGCAACGCGGCGCGTCGACACCGCGCTCTTCGACCGGCAGCTGAGAGAAACGCTTGCAGGATGGCAACGGCGCCTGAGCGGCGTGGTCCTCGATGTTGGATCCGGCTTCCAGCCGTACCGCGATCTTGCCCAACCCGAGACTCGATGGTTTGGGATCGATCTGCCCACGACGGCATCAGGCCGTCCCTTAGCTAGTGCGTTCGGGTCCGCCGAAGCGCTCCCCGTACGGTCCGGTTGCGTCGACGCCGTTCTATGCACTCAAGTAATTGAGCACCTGCCGCATCCGTGGGAGTTCTTTCGGGAAGCCGCACGTGTGCTCCGTCCGGGAGGATCGCTGTTGTTATCTGCCCCGCACGCACAGTGGCTCCATGAGGAACCGCACGACTACTTCCGCTTCACACGATATGGGCTGGCAAGCCTGGCCAGCGACGCGGGCCTTCGCATTGTCGCGCTGGAACCCATTGGCGGGGCCCTTGCGCTCATCGGGTTCCTCTTGGGCACGCACATCCCCACATTCGGAAGAACTGGGCGGCACCCTTGGATATTCTGCAGAACCCTCATGCAGCGGTTGATCAATGCGCTCTTCCGATTACTCGATCGCGCGTTCTATGCGCCCAGCGACACGCTTGGGAACGTGCTGGTTGCAGAGCTGCCTATATGAAGAGGGTAGCCTACGTCTTCCCGCAGAGTGACCTCGGTGGTGCAGAGATCGCTACTGCACGCATACTCGAGAGCCACAACCGTGATCGCTACGTACCGGTCGCAATCCTCCTCACTGCCGGGCCGCTCCTAGATCGCCTCCAATCATCCGGAATCGACGTCCACGTGGCGACTCAAAAGCCGAAGCTCCGTATCAGCCGAGAGCGGCGAGCCGTCAGGGAGTGGATGGCCTCACTCCTTCAAAGCGAGGGAATAGTGCTGCTACACAGTGTCATGTGCTGGGGACATGCGCTCGCCGGACCGGCCGCTCGCAGGGCAGGCATAGTCTCCGTCTGGTATCAGCACAACCGACCGGAGTTCACGAGCGTGTTCGACTGGTGGGCAGCCGTGACCGACACCAGCATGATCGTCGCGAACTCCCAGTTCACTGCCCGACTCCAGCGCCGGATCAACTTTCGGCGGCAACCGATTGAGGTCGTGTATCCACCGATCGAGCCTCCCCAGAATCAGCATGACAATCTGCAAACCAGGAAGAACCTCGGGTTTTCCGAAGGCGACGTGGTGGCCTTGCTGCCGGCACGGCTGCAGCGCTGGAAGGGTCAGGACACAGCGATCCGTGCGCTTGCGTCGGCCGCACGGGAATCGCCGCATCTGCGCCTGCTGCTGGCCGGGGGGACGCTCTTCGGCCTCGAGCCGCAATACAAGGGTGAACTCGAGTCGCTGGCCAGGAAGCTTGGCGTGACGCAGAGTGTACGGTTCGCCGGGCATTGTGAAGACCTCGGCAGCCTCTACGACGCGTGTGACCTGATGCTGCATACGAGTCGGGACCCGGAACCATATGGCCTTGTCGTGGCCGAAGCGCGTGCTCACGGTTGTGCAATCATCGCGAGCGATGCCGGCGCAATCCCCGAGCAAATTACACACGGCCAAACTGGCCTCCTGGTTCCGCCCAACGACTCCGATGCCTTGGCTGCCGCCATGGTACGGTTGGCCCGAGACAAGGAGTTGCGCCGGAACCTGGGGGAAGCAGCCGGCGCGACTCACTTCCAGACCGCGACCCGGGCCTCCTCTCAGTTCGAGCGGCTCTACGATAAGGTGCTCGCCGAGTGACGATGCGCATTGCACTAGCAATCCATGACGTTCGGCCCGGTGGAGGTCAGGACCGCTATGCCCTGGAACTCGTGAACCGCTTGGCCGAACGTCACGAGATAACCGTCTTTGCATGCTCGGCGGAGCAGTTGGGACCAGGCATCGCTTTTGCCAAGATCAACGCGCCGAGACGCCCCGCGGTGTTGCGCAATCGTTCGTTTGCCCGACACGTGAGAAGGCTCCTCGCCCGCGGCGAGTGGGACATCGTTCACGCCGCCGGCGGGGCTGTGCCGGGAGCAACGGTGATTACGGCCCATTACTGTCACACGGCTTCGCATGAGGCAGCCATCCGCTGGCCGTCAACGCTCGCGAGCCCGGTGGAGCGAGCTTACAGACGCATCGACTGTGCGGCGGCAATCCGGGAGGAGCG
>JBDGYW010000281.1:0-1146 GCA_039588935.1 Gemmatimonadota bacterium
GCGGCCTAGAAATTCATCTGTTGCCCTCGTACCGTCCTACTCAAGCGCCGACTTTGACCGAGTCAGTTAGTTACAGGCTCGGGTGAGGGGCAGAACAAACTCGTAGCCGAATCAATTGTGTTGGAGCGGAAGTGGGTGTCCAATCAAGGGCCCGGGTTCCGGGCAAAATGCCGATGACGAAAAGAATCGTCTTTGGTCAGGCTCTGCCCCTGCGGACGAGTTAGACATCGGGCTCACCCACTTCCCTCCGTTAGTATTTCAGTGCGTCAGGAATCTCTCCTGGTCGAATACGGTATCGTGCTTCCAGATGTGGTAGACGGCACGGGCGAGCTTGTGGGCGAGTACCGTGAGCGCTTTGCCCTTGCCGTGCTTTTGCACGAGGCGGTCGTAGGGCTTTTTCCCTTCCTCGTTCTTTCTCAGGAACCCCACGGCGGCCTCGGAGAACGCCCACTTGAGGTGCACGTTGCCGATTTTCTTGCCTCCACTGCCACTCACCTTGCCGGCCGATTCACGAGCACACCTCACGAGCCTCGAGTAGGATGCCAACTCCTGGGGACGTTTGAATCGTTCGATCTCATGGATTTCGTAGAGGATCACAAGCGAGAGGATCTTGCCGATTCCGGGTACCGTGCGGAGACGGTACACCGTGTTGGCGTCGTGATTCTTGGCGGTGCGGAGGATGAAGTTCTCGAGCTCCCGCAGCATCACGTCGTAATAGGCGATGAGTCCGAGGTCGACGTCGATGTTCCGCTGCACGACGAGATCGGTGAAGCGTCCGGATGCCTCACTGCGGTTAGACGGGTATGTGAGTTTCTTCTGGAACGCGGGCAGGTTGTACTGGCTATTGGTGTTCTCGATGTGGGCTAGTAGCTCGGCGCGTTTACGCGTGAAGTGGAGGCGTCGCCTGAGCAGGTCGCGGGTGGCGCGCATCTCCGGTGGATAGACGTATGCCTGGGGAAGCATGCCACCGCGGAGCAGCACGGCGACCTTGTGAGCGTCGATGCGATCGTTTTTGGCCTTGCCACCGTGGATGGCTTTCATATACAGGGCATGACCGAGCACGAAGTGGATGCTCTCGCTACGGCAGAGATCGGCCAGCCAGTACCAGGTGAAGATGCACTCGACGGCGACTACTAGATCTTCCCT
>JBDGYW010000281.1:1153-9094 GCA_039588935.1 Gemmatimonadota bacterium
CTGTATTTGGCGACAGCTTTGAGAAAGGCTTCAGGGCTGGCGCGGAAGTTCCGGTGCAGGAGTACCTCACCGGCTTCGTCGAGGATGCAGAGGTACATCGTTCGGGCATGGAGGTCGATGCCGCAATAGTGTCTGTGTTGCTTCGTGTAGAATCTCATAAGGGTCTCCTTGTGGTAGGGTTTGCTGATTCCCAGAGCTTACCTCTCTAGTAAGCTCCCGAGGAGGCCTTTATGAGTATCAGGGGCATGAAGCTGGCATGCGCTGTAGGTGCAGTTGATACGAGCGCATTGAGGTACTGCAGATGACCGACTGTTTCTCGCAGCTGGAAAGTAAGCGCACGCAGCTTATGCCCAGGGTCGTTAGGCAGACCCCGGTTCGGCTAGAGTCACGTGCCTGCGAAATGTGCCTAAGTGGTTGGCATGAAACCCATTAAGCGTATTGACAACTTGACGAAACTCCTTACCATTGAGGTATCACTCCCCGACAGCTTAGCTGTCGGCCCAAAAGCTGCGCTGGGGCGACCCGGTTGCGGCTTTTGCTTTATCTGGAGGGCCTGTGAGTAAGCCCCTTTCCACGTACGTCTACGTCGATGGTTTCAATCTCTACTATCGCGCGGTTCGAAACACTCCTCACAAGTGGCTTGACTTGGTTCGGCTTTGTCGGCTGATACTCAACCCTGAAAACAAGATCCAAAGGCTTCGTTACTTCACAGCGGATGTTTCTGGACGGCGCGACAAAGATGCGCCGCATCGACAGCAGGCGTATTTGCGGGCGCTTAAGACGCTAGCTGAAGTATCGATTCACAAAGGCAGTTTCCTCTCTAGTATCAAGTGGGCAGAGATCGCGAACCCTCCCTCTAACTTCGTCAAACCGAATCCGGTCACAGTATCAGTTGTGAAAACGGAGGAGAAGGGGTCTGATGTGAACCTCGCGTCGCATTTGCTAAATGACGCGTTCAACGACCGTTTCGACGTCGGTGTGGTGCTGTCGAATGATACAGACCTCGTTGAGCCAATTCGCATGGTCAAGGAGGAGCTCAGCAAACCCGTGGGTGTCATCTGCCCATCTTCCAACGCTGCTCGATCATTGAGGAATGTTGCATCCTTTGTGCGCCATGTGAGTCGGAGTCGACTTGCAGCTTCACAGTTCGCGGACCCGATTCCGGGGACAACTATTAGGAAGCCGCCGTCTTGGTGACGAACTGAAGCAAGGGTCTGCCTAACACCATTAAGAAGTTCAGAGTCAAGAGGGCGTAGTAATTCCAGACGGAGAGGAGTACTAAAGAAGTCGCCGTGTCGATTGCTGTCGTCGTCTTCGTTTCGCAGCCGAAGTGTGGCAAATGCTAGTAGTATCGAAGTTGGATCGTCACTATGAGTGGCGTCCAAACACCATTTTGGGCTCGCCTGGCCGATGCCGTTTAGACCGGTCAGTCGCTTCTCACAGAAGCGGTCCCAGATACTGCCCTGGCACAACGCCTGGCTTCCCAATCAAGCGCGTGAGCCCGCGCGAAGCGGAGTCAGTTAGGCGGGTGGGCTTGCCAGGCGCGGCCACCCATGAGCTGCGAATGTGTTGCCCCCTGGGTAACGCATCACGCATACTCGAGACTGCTAACGGAACGTTACGCCTGCGGACACTTCTTGGGAATATCAGGCGCATGAAGGCTGTCGAACGCTGGGGGAACAATAGGTTTGTGCTCATGGTGGATCCAAAGGCAACGAATCGCTTGTTGCTGCAGAAGAGCTGGCGTTCGCAGCTTCCATGAGAAGGATAGATTGTCAAGGCCAACGTGGTGGCCGACGACGCAGGAACTCACCGTAATGCTTCCATCCGCACTCTGAGTGGGCGTCTCTTTTCGCCCGGTGCATGTTGGGGTTCTAGGTAGCCGGGTGCTGCATTCTTATGCGCGGTCTCTTGTTGGACCAAAGCTGCGATCGCAGTCACCCGAACGCTGGTTGAGTCTGTCGTCTCCTTTTTTTGTCTACGCCGCTTTTCTTCTGTTCTCCAGTCGCAACGGTTCATAGTCTGTGTCGTTCACCCACATACTGTGGAGCACGCAGGCGAGCCTCCGCGCTACGGCAACCACAGCGCGTTTCTTCGCGTTCTTCCCGCCGCGCGCGGCAAGCTTGAGTCCCCAGGTACGCAAGTCACATTCGGGACCAAACGGTCCGAGGATGTAATGCGCCGAATTGACCAACAGACGACGCAGCATCGTATCACCGCCCTTGGTGATACGTAGTTGCGGTGAATGCGCTCCGGAATCACGACGCCGGGGACACATACCGAGGTATGCACCCACAGATCGACTGTTTGGAAATCGTGTTGGATCCTCGAGCGTCAACACGAAGCAGAGTGCGGTGATTGGTCCAACACCTGCTATCTGTCGTAGGCGCTTTGTCTCCGGATAGCGCTCGTTTGCCAGATGTTCGATGCGGCGATCGGCTCGACGAATTTGATCACTTAATGTGTCGATCATTCCGAGCACCGGCTTCAACGTGTCCGACAACTCGACAGGTATGTGTTCAACCACCTTGCTAGGAAACGACACTGCTGAACTACTGGGCAAACGTCCGCCTGCGGCTTTCACGACACCGCGCACGTGGTTGATCAGTTGTGTCCTCGAACGCACCAGACAATCGCGAGACCGGATGGTTGCAAGATCAGCCTGAGCTTCAGCTCCACGGTGACGGATCGGAGCGAGAAGCTTGGGATCCAGACGACCCAGTCGAGCCAATGATTCAGCATCGACCTTGTCGGTCTTGTTGTCCGAAGCATAGATCAGCCGGACCTTACGAGCGTTTGCTACGAGCACCTCATGCCCGCATTCCTCGAGCAAACGGCTAGCCCACGGTGAGTGCGTGCCGACCTCGATCACAACGATCATTGGTGCACTTCCGCCGAAGTACCTGCGGAAAGCATCCTGGGTTGTACGGAGTCGGCCGTCGTCGACAACGGTGCCATTTTGGTCAAGAACGCAGAATTCGCTGTAGCGGTCGCCAAGATCAATTCCAACTGTTATTCTTGCGGAAATCTCTTGTCGGGTATCTGACATGGGGCCAACCTCTCGGTTTAAATGGACTACGAGTCCGAATACACTTTGGGAGACCATTTCATGGTAAGCCCGCAACCAGAGGTTGGCCCTTCTCATCCTATTCTTATGCGCAGGGTCGTTATACGGCCTGGCGCCGAGTGGATGACGAGGTCGATTCGAATGTAAGCAAGCCGAGGGTATAGTGCCTATGGAAACGACCACCGCCGAACTTATCCTTGCCGTCACACGCGTCCCCGGCTTCACAAAGGCGTGCGAGACCCAGGGTGACAGCGCCACCTTCGCTCAACTATCACGGTACTATGCGTCCGTTATGGAATCGGTCAGGCGCGCGGATGGACGCGTGGTCAAACTAATGGGAGATGCGATGCTGCTGACGTTTCCGGTGGATCGTTGCGGAGAAGCCGTGGTGGCATTGCGGGTAGTGCAAGACGATGCATCAGAGCTATGGCGTCGGTTTGACGAGCGCTGCCACGTTCAAGTGAAGGTAGGTGTGGGACAAGTGGTATGCGGTCCTCTCGGTACCCCCGGCGAGGAGCGGTTCGACGTTGTTGGAGACGCGTTAAATCGGCTCTTCAAGGCACGGTGGGGTGATTTCGAGCTGACGGCCGAAGTGATGGTACGGTGCAGCATGTAGCATCCACCTTGGGGAGCCAGGCCGATAACAGGCGCAGATGCGCCGCCCTTTTTCACTGGTTCAGCAGGTCGTCGAGGGGACCTGTCACGCGGCCCTCACGAATCGAACGCATTTTGCTTCTGCCGAGCTCTGTCAATGAGCTGCTGGAAGCGTGGGTTGCCGTGCAAGGGCCTTAGAAACCGGTTGTACTCTTCGAGATAGCGATAGTTGCAGAACCCCCAGTCAATCGCGAGCCCCAGCCACTCGAGGGCACCGTCCTCGTCGCCGACCATTGCGAGACAATCGGCGATGAACTGCGGAAACAGCTCGTCGGTCTTGGCGGTCTCCACCATCACATGCTTCTCGGACAGGCGTATCGTGACCGCCTCGCGATCACCGTCTGCTGCCCGGCAGTACAGTTCGCTCAGATCTGCAACGGGTGCCGCGTCGGTCGCGGCCACACGTGCAAAGACCTGTCTCGCCTCGTCGAGCCGACCCGAGTGTGCCACCGCTGTTGCCAGGATCCACTCGATATGCGGACTCCGTAAAGCCGGATCGTCGACGAGCTTCTGAAACCGGGAGGCGGCAGCGTCGAACCGTCCATCCAGGAAATCGATCAACCCCCCTACGGCGCGGGTGTACATGTCGAGCGGGTCCAGCACTAGGGCCTCGGCTGCGACGTCCCGTGCCTCATCGAGTCTCCCAACCTGGGCGAGAACGCTGGCAAGAAAGGTAAGGGCGTCCGTATTCCTGTCCGTCTCTCTCGCACGCCTCAGCAATCTCACCACTTCCTGGAAATCACCCTCTTTCTGCACGGCATGCGCTTTGGCAAACAGCGCCAACCCAAGGTCCGGTGCTAGTTCGAGCGCTTTCGATGCATGTCTATTGGCACGCTGCAGGGTCGCGCGGGTGTGGCTGATGCCGAATTCGTAGGAGAGACTGTAGCACCGAGCGAGCGTTGCATGTACCAGAGCGTTTTCTCCTGCGATTTCCTGAGCCCGTTGAACGAGGTTTGTCGCTCGTTCGATGCCCTCTTTGGACAACTTCATCATCTCCTGCCGTGCACGGAGCAGGGCGTCATACGCGTGGAAGTCATCGAATCGGCAGCATGCAATGCGGCGGACCTCGTCAGGAGTCAACGCCACGCGGAGCGCCTCCGTAATGCGCCGTGACAGCCGCTCCTGAAGATCGAAGATGTCATCGAGTCTCCCGGTATACCGCTCGGCCCAGAGATGCGAATCGGTTGACCCGTCGATCAACTGCGCAGTGATTTACACGCCATCACCCGCGCGGCGTACACTTCCCTCCAGCACGTATCGGACGTTCAACTCGCGGGCGATGGTCGGCACACCTTTCTTGGTGCCCTTGAACTGCATCGCAGAGGTTCGAGAGATGACATGAAGCTGCCGCAACCCGGAAAGCTCGGCGATCAGCTCCTCGGTCAAACCATCGGCAAAGAACGCGTTGTCGGGATCGGGACTCAAATTGTCAAACGGCAACACCACGATCGACTTGATTTCCGGCTCCTCCTCCTTCGCCTCCGCAAACAACGCATCACCGAACGCCTTCGCCGAATCGAACCGGTCTACAGGCGTTTTGCCAAGCGCTTTGCTAATAGCTGCAGCCACCGACAAAGGAACACTTGAGCGGACTGTGGTTATCTGGGGTGCCGGATCGGACAGGTGCTTCAGCAACACTGCGCGAGGATTCGATGCAACAAATGGCGGGTCGCCAGCGAGCATTTCGTACAGCACACACCCCAGCGAATAGATATCGCTCCTGCGATCGATTCCTTCTTCACCCGCCACCTGCTCCGGGCTCATGTAGGCAGGAGTGCCGAGGGAGAGGCCGGTCTCGGTCATGCGTTCGCCGCCAGCTGCCGTCACCGCCAGAGCGATACCAAAATCCGCAACCAGAGCATGGTCTCTATGGAGCAGAATGTTCTCCGGTTTGATGTCTCGGTGGATTACACCCAAATCGTGTGCGTAATCGAGCGCCGAGGCGACCTGGCGAGTGAGCGCGAGTGCCTCGTCGATCGACAGCTGCTTCTCTCTGCTGATTCTGGCTCGAAGCGGCTCGCCTTCAGCATAGGGCATGACGAAGTAGAGGAACCCGTTTGCTTCACCGGAATCGTGGAGTCCCAGGATGTGGGGATGGTTTAACTGCGCGGCGATTCGGACTTCGCGGAGGAACCGCTCGGGACCTAGGGTCGCGGTGAGGTCGGGACGCAGGACCTTGATCGCCACCTTACGGTTGTGCTTGAGGTCTTCGGCGAGATAGACCGTTGCCATGCCGCCCCTTCCGATCTCCTGCTGGAGGGCGTAGCGGTGAGCGAGAGCGGTTCGAAGGCGGTCGGAAGATTCCGTCGCGTCGTCTTCCCGCGTCGAACGCCGTTTTGTTCTGCCGAGCTTTGCGAGCGCCGTCTTGAGGCGCTCCAGGGGTTCAGACACTAACCAAATTCGCGAATGGCGTCATCGCAAAGCTACGGGGCGGTCCGGTGGGGTGGCAAGGGTCGCCGGCCCTGCAAACCACTTGCAAACCAACGCAACGGTACTAGACGGAAAACGCCGGGACAGAAAGGGATGAAGCGTCTCGAGAGTCAGTGTGGGACGGGACGAAACGGGATCAGAAGGGACCAGACGGGACGACGTCTACCGAACTCCAAAACCGGGGGTTGCAGGTGGAGCTGCGGTGAGCCTGTGGCCGATCCTCGCTCTGCTGCGCAACGAGACCTGCCGGGCCTGTTGGAAGGCTCGCCATCACCGCCGTGACAAGAACCGATTGGTTGCATTGAGCACCGCCAGCGCGGTCGCCGTGGCGGTGTCATGGGTGTCGCCGTCGCAGATGCCAAGCAGGGTCCTGTTGTGCGTTTCCTTGGACGCCGCGAGCGTCACCATGACGGCGTTGTGGGGTATCGCGCTCACCACCTGGACGCCAAGGACCCGCACTTTGGCGTTGTGGGCATCGAACGCGTCCGAGAGAGCATCCGCAGTTGCCCGGGCCACGGCGCGGAGCTGGTCCGCTTCGCTGATGCCACCCTGCGCTGAACCCACGAAGTACCCGAGGCCTGGAGTTTCCACCTCGACCTCGGCAGTGCAACTGTCAACGGCAACAGCGACGTTGGCGCGTACAAAGCGGATCATCCGCGGGGCATAGTCACTCATTGATCCACCTGCGTGTCCCCAGTTCGGGAGTGAGAACAGGCGACCCTTGCATGAGTATGTATAGGCTGTCCGGGAGCATCGAATGCATTCGTGCTGCTACCTTTTGGGATCGCGGGTCTGGTTGCCGGCCTGATCTAACACTAGCGCGACAATCCTCGATCGTGAAGGCACGGAATTGATCTCTCTCAACGGTTTTGAGTAGGCTCCAGAGCAAGCAAGTAGACTCGCCGGCGAGCGGCTCACCCGACAGTTCTCAATTCCCTAGGCAACGCCTTCTGGCACCCTGATGACTCATACCCGATGCACTCTAGTTTGAGTAACGATAGTCTATCTGTCACTTGACTATCTGTCGACTGACCGATAGTATTCTCTGTGACATCAGCCGGAAGGCCACGTGGATCAGACCGTACGCCGTCACCTGCCTCTACATGCTCGAGACTACCTGATCTTGCTTAGCCTCACACCCGCTGAACGCCATGGGTACGGAATGATCCAGTTGGTTGAGGAGAGGACGTCAGGCACCGTAAGACTCGACCCGGCGAATCTTTACCGTGCCCTGAAGAGACTCATCAAGGAGGGCCTCGTTCAGGAAGCTGGGCGCCGCTCTGCGCCGGACGCCCGCGATGAACGCCGCCGGTACTACGCTATCACCGAACTCGGTCGATTGGTTGTTGCCGAGGAAGCGGGTCGTCAGGCGGAACTGCTCGAGATCGCTCGCGACTTCAACGTGGTCGCGGGCAAGGAGATCGGGGCATGAGGGAGGGGCTCGCACGTCGCATTGAAAAGGCCGAGAAATGGTATGGAAGGCTGCTTCTCGCGCTACCGCCCGCGTTTCGCACCGAGCACGGACCAGAGATGGTCGAGACGTTCCGCGATCAGTCGTTTCACGAGTTCGACGTTGGTGGTGTTGGACGAGTCCGTCGATATTGGCTGCGTGCTTTCTCCCATCTCCTGGTTTGTGGTCTTCGTGAACGTGTGGCCGACGTCGGTCGGCGTGTAGCGCACCTGCTGCGCCGGCAGATGGGTTTGGGAATGTACTTGGACCACCTTTCCCGGGACATGGGTTTCGCACTCCGCACACTGCGGCAGCGTCCAATGTTCACGACTGTGGCTGT
>JBDGYW010000282.1:0-7931 GCA_039588935.1 Gemmatimonadota bacterium
CCCCATCAACCGGCCCCCGGGCTCGGCCGCTTTGATCAGGGCCTGGACCGCGTCAGGCGTGCCTATGCGTCCGGGGGCCAGGTACAACTCCCGTCGAACTCCAGGACTGACTTTTTCTTCGTCAGCGGCCATGACAAGGGGCATGGCCAGGGCGCCTGATGCCCTTCCCTTGATACCACCGGCGACGGTGGTTTGGAGGTCGGCGTCGCCTGATCCGATCGCGCGGCGCAATACAGTCAAAGCGGCTGCACCGCCGATGTCGCCCAACGCCTGGACCGTCGCCGCCCGAACCTTCGCGTGAGTATGCTTGAGCAACGGTTCGATCTTGGCGATGGCATTGGTGCTCCGTAACGAACCGAGCAGTTTCACGACACCCTCAACCACATGCCAGTACTGATGGGTCAGCAGCGAAAGCAGCGTACTCTCTGCATCCGGGAAATGCGTGATCGTGCTCAGGTAAACGGTAGCTTCCCGGGCCCCGCCGGGTTGATTGAGGCGATCACCAAGTATTTCGAGTCCCACATCCCCGGAGCGTACCACAACCATCGCCGCGTACGTCGCGTAACGGCCATCGGTCAACATGCCGACGAAGCGTTCGACGTTGGCTCGGGTTAGTAGGCGCTTGATTGCGATGCTGTATGCGCGCCGGACGCTGTCATTGGGAGAACCCGTTTCAAGGTCTACCATGACGGAAGTCACCGGTAACACCCGCTCGACGTGGTCGCGGTCCAGTTCGGTCTGAATGAGGGAGGAAAGCTCGGTCAGTTGGTTGAGGGCCTGTTCTCCAAAGGGGTCCTGCTGAAACCGGGCGAGAGCCTGTTCGACCATGTCCCCCGCTGACTTTGCGGCCTCCGGTTCGATTCCAGGTAGAAAGCCCCAACCGCGAACGAACCCGCCCGTTTCATCTTCGCCAACCTCAACAGCCTTGCGCACCAGCTTGACTGAGCCAGGATCGGGAAGGTCGTCGGTGCCGGGTGGTTCGGCAGCCACGAAGCGCAGCAGCTTCAGCAGGTCCGCTGGAGGAGGCTTTACTGCGATCGAGACTTCAGTGATTCCCAGTCGGTTGACCTGCTCGCCCAGCATGGTCAATTCGGGCAGCACGAGGAGGATAGGAACGTCGGAAACGGTGAACTGACCGTTCGCTGAGCGCTTTACGGTCACTTCGCCCAATCCAGTCAGCGCAACGAGTGCTCGGAGCGCGGCCTTGTGTCTGTCGACCGCGTCCGGTTCTGTCCGAAGGCCTTCTACGGCCCGAGCGAGGGTAATCAAGAAATGTTGAGGATCGACCATGGCACCCGCTTCAAGATTGTGTGAGCAGACCCTGTGACCATGTGGCACGCGTCTGCCACTGTTTCCGGGCCAGATCGAGAGTTACAGATCCGCTGACCACGAAGGACACCTCCGCAGGATCGGGGTCGTCGTTCGGCGTATGGCCGCAGCTTTCCGAAATGTCGTGTACGGCACTCACCTCCGCAACATTCTCGGCGGCTTCTCCGATCGAGGAGATCAACTTTACGTGACTTGGCCGAAGCGCACCCGGGCGACGCCGTGCTTCGACAATCCGCAGGCGCGGCATTTCTCGACGAATTCGCCCACGACAGATCGCCAGTATCTCCAGCGCCATGAGAACCGCGCTGTTTGTAGACACCGCTCGGCGACACACAACGCCGATTAATGACCGCTTACCGATTCACCCAGGGATAGGCGGTCAGGAAAGATAGGCGGGCGATGTCTGCCATGATTTCCGGGTTGACACGATAAATCGTATCGGATGACCGATGATAATGTTCGTACCTGGTGTGCCCTCCACCTGAGGCGAAATAGAGATACGGGTAGTCCCGCTCGGACCTTCGAGAACTCTCCGACTCCCTGACGATCCCAAGGGATCGATCCGCCTCCAACACCAATTCTCTGAAACCTTCCGGGAGCGAGCTGAGGTCGAAGTCCACCTGATCGCCCACGCCGACCATGTCATAGTTGAAGATTCCGTCAACCTTGTATTGCGCCAGGAGACTGTCCGTGAAGTAGCTGGTGCCCAACCCCACCTCTTCTGCCGTGAAGAGGACAAAGATCGTGGTTCGTTTCGGTTTTTCCGGCAGAGAGGCAAACGTCTTTGCCAACTCCATGACAACGGCACTACCGCTTGCATTGTCATGGGCGCCGGGGAACAACATCCCGAAATGTTCACCCGCATGATCCAGGTGGGCGAAGAAGAAAAAGGCTTCATCTCGCAGCTCCGGATCGGACCCTTCCACGTAGCCGATGACGTTTTGGCTGACAGCATCGGGGAAGTATCTCGATCGGACGTGGTAGCGGAGCTTCGCATCGAAGGAAAAGGAGATGGGATTCTGAAAACTGACCAGATCCTGTTTCAGGCGACTGAAAGTGGTTCCCTTCTCCTCCAGGAGTTGATCCGCCACAGCCTCGCTGACGATAAAGGGAGTGTACCTTTCGATATGATCTGTACCCGTGTACGCTATGGTCTCCTTCGAATACACGTACAAGACACCCAAGGCACCCTTTTCTCGAGCCGCCTTCAAGCCCGGGCGGCGGTTCTGGGAGAGCCATTCCTGAAGACGCGGATTTTCGGTGGTCGGAGTCCCCCGAAACAACAACACGAACTTTCCTTCCACATCGATGTTCGCGAAGTCGTCGTACCCCAGCTCCGGCGCGCTCACGCCCCAACCGGCGAATACGATTTCCGCTTCTCCCGATCCACTGGCGGCATAGAAGAACGGCAGAAAATCGGTCTGGATTTCAAGGGGGACTTCGCGGTAAGACGGATCGGCTTGTTCACCCTCCTGACGGTCAGGAAGGAGCAGCGTCATTTCGGCTTCGTCCTGCAAGACCATAGGCGAAGGGTAAGGCTGGAGAAAACCGTTCCACTCGGGAAATGGGGTGAGTCCCCACTCTTCGAAGTTGGCCGCTACCCACTCGGCTGCGGCGCGATGCCCTTCATGGCTGGTGTACCGACCCGCGAATTCCGGTGAAGCCAGCTTCCTGACGAAGTTGTAAACCTCCTCGTGAGTAATCGTCTCGACCGCTTCAGTGGCACCCGCCTCCTGAGCGTAAACATGCGCATTCGTGAACGCGAAAAGGAGCGCAATCAGAGCGAACCGACACCTTCCCATGAGACCCCCACGTTGTGTTTCACTAGGCAATGATGGACAGGCCAATATGCGCGCCGCGAATTCCCGGTGTCAATGCAACGGCGGGACGATGCGAAAACGCACGACGTATCGTACGTCGCACTCGCCCTCATGCACGGCCCATATATGCGTGGTGCCAATGAGCCGGTTCGGATCAGAATCCTGTTGACTGAGATAGGGACGCTCGGCACCTTCCGATCATGGAGGCACACGATCGGATCAACGAGTTGCTGGCGGCCGCCCGACATGGGGACCGGAGCGCACTCGATCAGGTATTCGACTCCGTCTACGGGGAGCTACGCCGTTTAGCCCGGTCGCAGCGCCGGCGCTGGCAGGGAGATACGACGCTTAGCACGACCGCGTTGGTGCATGAGGCGTACGTCAAACTCGTCGATCAGAATCACGCGCAGTGGAATGACCGTGCCCATTTCCTGGCCGTAGCGTCCAAGGCGATGCGGCACGTCCTCGTGAACTACGCGGAGCAGCGCCTAGCGCAGAAACGCGGCGGCGGCGCCCCGCATGTGCCGCTCGACGAAGCGAACCCCGTGACGGAGGAGGCCGCGGACGAGGTGTTGGCGTTACACGAGGCCCTGGACAGGTTGGCGCAGGTGAACAGACGGCAGGTCCAGGTGGTGGAATCGCGATTCTTCGCAGGGCTGTCTATCGAGCAGACGGCAGAGGTACTCGGAATCTCGCCGGCGACTGTAAAACGTGATTGGCAAACAGCCGGAGCGTGGCTGCATCGTGAGATTCAGCTGACTATGGACTAGCGTGATGACCCCTGAGCGTTGGCAAGAGATTTCGTCCGCATTGTCGGTGGTGCTCGAGCGTCCGCCTTCGGAGCGTTTGCACTATCTCGAAACCTCATTTGACGACGACCCCGCCTTGCGCGAAGAAGTCGGCTCCCTCCTTGCATCCCTCGAGTCAGCGAATGACTACTTCGCCGGACTCGCGGAGCGCACCGGCTTGGCGAGTATGACCGACTCCGAAACACAGCTCCCGGAGGGAAGGCAGATCGGCAACTACCGCATCGTCCGACTGGTCGGGCGTGGCGGCATGGGTGCTGTGTATCTGGCCGAACGCAGCGACGAACAGTTCGAGATGGAGGTGGCTCTCAAGCTCCTGCCGATCGGAATCGACTCCAATACGGCGCGGAATCGGTTTCTGGCGGAGCGCCAGATCCTGGCGCGGTTGCGCCATCCAAACATCGCAGCACTTCTCGATGGCGGCGTAACGGACGACCGCACCCCGTACATCGTGATGGAGCATATCGAGGGCACACCTGTCGACGAGTACTGCGTTTCGCGCGGTCTCGGGGTCCGGGAACGTCTCACGCTTTTCCTCAAGGTCTGTGACGCGGTCCAACACGCCCATCAGAATCTCATCGTTCACCGCGATCTAAAGCCCAGCAACATACTGGTGACAGATGATGCCGAAGTGAAGCTGATCGACTTTGGCATCGCCCGCGTACTCGACCCTGAGGCTCCCGGTAAGGTGACGATCACTCAGCGCGCGCGACCCATGACACCGGCGTACGCGAGCCCCGAACAGGTCCGCGGTGAGCCGGTGACAACGACATCAGACGTCTACGCACTGGGCATCCTCCTGTACGTCCTGCTCAGTGGGCGTCATCCATACGATCTGTCGGGTAAGACACCGGCGGACATCGAACGCATCGTATGCGAAACCGAACCCAATCCCCCGAGCGTTGTCCCTCGCCGGATTGTGAAGGAACCGCGTCACCGCGCCGACCACGCTCATTCACTGGAGTCGTCTCGCCAACGGATTGCCCGGGATCTTGACACCATCACGTTGATGGCGCTTCGCAAAGAACCCGAGCGCCGGTATCGATCCGCCGGTGATCTCGCAGACGACGTCAACCGATTCCTCGCGGATCGGCCTGTGCGGGCACACAAGGACAGTGTTGGGTATCGAGCCTCACGGTTCGTGCGCCGCAACAGAGTCGCCGTCGGCGCCGTCTTCACATTCCTCCTCCTACTGGGTGCGCTCACCATCGTTGCCATACAGTCGGCGGTCACCTCCCAGGCGCAGGCTCGCGCGATCGAGCGGGAGGCCCGTACGGTACAGGAGGTGTCCGCGTTCCTAGTGGACTTGTTCGAGATCTCGGACCCAAGTTCCGGCGCGGGCGACACGATTACCGTTCGCGCAGTTCTCGACCGCGGCGCCGAGCAGCTGCGACAATCTCTCGAGGACGAACCGGCGGTGAGAGCGCCCATGATGGTGGTGGTGGCTGAGGTTTACAGGAAACTGGGATTATTGGAGAGTGCTCGGGCGCTCCGCGAAGACGAACTCGGGATCCAGCGCTCGGTGCACGTCGAGCCTCACTCCGATCTGGTGGAAAGCCTTCTCGGCCTAGCAGAACTCTGGGTTGTGTCCCGTGGATTCGAGTTCGCGATACCATATCTCAACGAAGCGATCGGCGTACAGGAAGCGTTGGGTGAAGGGACGCTCGAGATTGCCGCCACCAAAGAGCGACTCGCGGTGGCCTTCCGTGATCACGGGCAGCTCGATACCGCTCGTGTCCTACTTGAAGAAATAATGAATGTGCGCAGGGCGCTTCTCCCAGTTGACGATCCAATCAACATCCAAACGCTCGCGGTACTCGCCCCGCTGCTGCGCCAGATGGGAGAAGTCGACTCAGCGGAGACGCTCTACCGGGAAATTCTGCGACAATATAGGGCTACCGACGGGCCGCCTGACAATCTGTCAAGCGTTCTGAACAACCTCGCATTCTTGCTCGTGAGAAAGGGCGAGCCGGCCGAGGCCGAAAATCTTTATCGTGAAGCGATTGAGGCTGTCAGCAGTCGACTCCCTGCTTGGCATCCCACCTCCATCATGTTGATGGGGAATCTCGCCGGTGCGCTGGAACCGCAGGGCAAGTACGAAGAAGAGGAACGGCTGCTGCGTCAACGCGTCGAACTGGTGAGAGAGAACATGCCGGAGGGCCACTGGCGCCACGGGGATGCGATCATGGCGCTGGGCGATTTCTTCTTGCGGCGGCAAAGCCCCATCGAGGCCGAGCGACTCCAGCGGGAAGCCTATGCCATTTACGAACAGGCACTCGGTTCCAACCACGCGTGGACTGCCAACGCCCGATCACTCGTTGGGCAATCTCTCGTGGCTCAAGGCCGATACCCGGAAGCAGAGCCATGGCTACTCGAAGGATATTCGGGACTCCGGCAAGCGTCTGGCGACGCGCACGCGTTCACCCAACGGGCCCTTGGTTGGATCGTGACGATGTACGAGGAGTGGGGAAGACCCGAAGAAGCCGCAGAGTTCCGCGCCGCATTGGAAGTGGATCACCCGACAAGCAGAAAAGACCTGTCGGCAATTGACAGTTCAAGTACACCACTCGGATACAGGCTCTTGCACCGCTCAAGTTGGGATTCCCCTCCGAGTATGCCAACTAGAACGCGGGGGGGCACGGGTGCGGCTGGCCCTTGTGGCGTCCTGATTGAACACCCGAACGGCCATTGAGGACGGCTTTCAAATGCAGCCATAAACCTCCGCAGACCATCCGCGTTCGTACGCGTCTTTCCGCGGCTACGACATCCGTCGTGGGCCTTTAGCCCGTGTGCATGTATGATAGGCGAATGAGCCATTCGACGGCGCTTTCCTGTGAATGAGAGTAGGAAAGTAGGTCCAGTAAACTCACTCCATTCAAGGTGGTTTGCCATGCGCTGTGCAAACCTTGCTCTCGTGCCACTGCTAATTGTCGCCTGCACGGACCAACCTGTCGAACCGATGATCAACGCGGGGCCGAACTTCAGCCTGTCGGGCGAGCACGGGGCGCTTGTGGTCAAGGGTGACCAAACCGCGAGGTTGTTCGACGGCGATGGTAATCTCGTAGAGGCGACGTGCCAGAAGACAGAAGTCTTCACCGACAGCCACACGCAGCGGTTCAACATCCTCGTTCGCTGTGAGATGCCGAACCTCTCCGGGATGGCGGCGGTGTACACGGAAGACGACAACCCGCGTTCCCCTGGCTTGTGTGGCAGGTGGTTTGATCCGGATGGGAACGCCATCTCACTCTGCGACTGGCGCGAAGTCGTGTCGGCGTCCGGGAACGCCATCTTCACGGCGCATGGTAGTTATTGAACTGACCGCATCTTAGTGAAATCTGTGTTGGCCGAATCTTGGCGCTCGTGTGGTGTCGTCCTTGTGTGTTCTTAGCAGTGCTCGTATCGCCTGGACAACACCTCATCGTAGCCGAGCGGCATGTTCATAGATCTCGTCATTCAAGCAAGCTCATAGCGCCCAAGGGGGAACAATGTTGGAACGGATGGTCGGCGTGGCATTCCTATGCCTATTGCTGGTGGGATGTGATAATCTACCGACTAGATCGACGCCAGAATCACCTCAGTTGCTGATCAGCGACGGAGCACACAACTCCGGGAACGAGCATTTTTTCTTTCTTCCACCAATGACGGACGAAGCGACTCCGAACGGCATTTTCGATCAAACGCTCGCTCCTGAGGTTGTCGTCTGCGTCTGGAAGGAGAATTCATGCACTTCGACGATCGCTGCGTTTACAACAGAAACTGGTTCCGGTTCTGAGACGATCCGCCTGGACGAAGAGGAAGAACACTACATCATCAACTGGCATACCGACGAGGTGGCCGAAGACTTCGCACTCAGCGAGGATGAGACCTACCGGATCCGCGTCTTGGCTGATGGACAGGAGCTGGGATTCGCCGATGTTGTGGTAGTGAACAACGGCGCGGCGCTGCGAACGGTTGTGACAGATGAAGTCGTAGCGTT
>JBDGYW010000283.1:0-7928 GCA_039588935.1 Gemmatimonadota bacterium
CGGAGAGCGGTCTGCTTGCGCTGGCTGGGGGAGTGCTCGGCCTCATCCTAGCATTGGCGGGAACGCACACATTGGCACAGCTGGACGCAAACATCCAACTCCTGAGCCAGGTAGGCGTGGATGGATCGGTGTTGACCTTCACGATAGTTGCCGCAGTGGTTGCAGGTCTTGTCTTCGGACTGACCCCCGCGGTGAGACTGTCGGCGGTGGCGCTCAGCGAATCTCTCAAGGAAGGCGGTCGCAGCCACTCACAGGGCAAACGCCACGGATGGACGCGCGGGGCGCTGGTGATATCGGAGGTGGCGCTCGCGTGCGTGCTGCTTGTCGGTGCGGGCTTGCTGGTACGGAGTTTCTTGCGTGTGCTGGATGTTGACCTGGGCTTTAATCCACGCGGTGCCGTGACGTTGAGAATAGACCCGCAGACGAGTCTTCCCACAATCGCACAGCGGGTAACCCACTACGACGAAGTATTACGCCGAGTCAAGTCTGCACCTGGGGTAGAGGCAGCCGCGCTCACGGACGTGCTTCCCGTGACCTTCAACAGGCGATGGAGTATTGGTGTGGGCGACAATCGCGCCGGGCCTTACGTGCGCGTAATCAGCGATGGGTACGTGAGCGTGATGGGACTCACACTCGTCTCCGGCCGGGATTTCCTGGAAAGCGATGATGCCTCCGGCCGAAATGTCGTAATCGTCAACGAACTCCTGGCACAAGAACTGTGGCCCGGCGATGATCCCATTGGGCAGACCGTTCAGCAGGGTAATGGCAACGTCAACGAGTGGGAGGTGGTCGGCGTCGTACGCGGCATGCGATATCTCACGCCTGAACAAGAGCCCGGGCCTGAGATCTTCTTCCCGATCCGGCAGCAGCGGGACGCGCGAAGAGTGCGTTTGATCGTTCGGGGTGGGCACTCGCTAACCAACCTCATGGGTTCGGTGAGGGAGGCGCTCAGACCGATTGATGCGAATCTACCGCTAAACGAATTTCGCGTGATACAGGATATCATCGACAAGTCAACTGCACCGCGTCGATTCGTGGTGCTGTTGTTGGCCGGATTCGCGGGGCTCGCACTCTTGCTCGCCTCACTCGGCATTTATGGTGTCATATCATATTCGGTGAACCAACGCAGGCAGGAAATCGGCATTCGCAGCGCGCTCGGCGCCTCGCCTGCGGACCTTCAAAACCGCGTCCTGGCCGAGACACTGGGGCTTGCAGCAATCGGAACGGCCATAGGCTTGTGCGCCGCCTGGACTCTGGCCAGGGTGATGCAGGGATTGCTCTACGGTGTGACGTCATCCGACCCGGTCACGTTCGTGGCTGTGCCGGCGCTGATCCTGACAGTCGCCGGACTGGCCGGTTACGTGCCGGCAAGACGGGCTGCAAATCTGGATCCGGTGGCAACACTCCGCGGCGAAACTGGGTCAGCGCTAGCGGGGTGATCCCGCAGACCGCGTGCGTGTGGGCGAACGACTCGTTTCGAACAAGAACGGGAGTTTAGTGCATTAGCCGCACGAAGCAGTACACCATTTCCAGAACGCCAAACGCGGGGAACATGCCCCATACGAACACCCAGTAACTGAGGGTGGGCTTTCGATAGCCCATATCACGATCCCAGATGAAGATCGTGATCGCCGTGTAAACGAACGGTACCGACCCGATCAACGCCAGCAGGAAACCCCAACGAGTCCCGAGTAGCATACCGATGCTCCCTGCAATCTGTATTGGTCCCCAGAAGAAAACGTCCGCCCAAGCATAGCCTTGGTTGACCGCAAAGAAGGCCTCTGGGTCGGTGTTGCTGGGGTCAGCCCCGTAAACGTTCTTGATCGTCCACTCGGTGCGAGGTCTCATCACAGCTACGAGTTGGACCGTGAACAGAATCCCCATGATCGACAGTCCGGCGATGCCGACAATCCAAGTCAGAATGGTGACTTCCATTTCAGTCTCGGAACCTCTGCCGGTTCGCCCACAGCCCTACGATCCCAAGCAGGCAGGGGATGGTGAACAAGCACAAGGCGACAAGCACGAAGCCTGGATAGGTCGTCCACCGCTGGAAGGCAAATACGAGCGGGAAGTACACCCCGATGGCGAAAGCCATCATCGCAAATAAAAAGCCGTAGAAATGGATCCGAAGCATCCCGACGATAGCGAGCATCGTGATCGGCACTGGCCACAGCATGTCGGCCATTGCCACCCCCCAGCTGTCGAGTGCCCAACTCCGCTCCGCAGCGTCGCCATCGAAGCTCTCGTTCTGAAAGCCGAGTTCCAACGCCCCGTTCCAATCGAGCAATGAATACGCCTGCATGGCCCAGGCGAGGCACAGGATACCAAGTGCGACGAAGGCGAGCCAGACGCCCAGTGGGAAGCGGCCGAGTTGTTTCTGAAGCAATGTCATGACTACTCGTCTTTGTACGAATGCGGCATGCGGTTCATTCGTTTAGAGGAGCGGAGGCTCCCATGGGTGTCCTGTGCCGTTCAATCCGCCCCGCCCAAAACGGCAGCAACCACATGAAGAGTCCCGTCGTATCGACAGCCATCGAACTTGGGGCCGGCGGCGCCCAGGGTTGGCTAGCCCAAATGACACCGGTCAGCGCAATGAGTCCCCAGAATGCCCAGCGCCCTATCTGGTCCTTCGGCCGTGTCCATCGAAGGTATAAAACCACAGCTGCAACGAGCATACCGCCTTCGACGACCATCGTTCCGGCAATCGAGTTCCATAAGCCAAGTCCCACCAAAGGCCCTCCAGGCCAGAGCGGCAGGTCCGGCATGTGCGTCAGAAAGTCTAGGAGCCAGTGGCTTACCACGACCGCAGCAACCAGTGAAGCGCCGCGAATACTCTTTAGCATCGCATACGCAACCGCACCCGCCAGGGCTGCCCAAGCCAGGGACATCAAAAGACTGTGACTCCACGGATAGGACTCGAACGCCAGCGGCGTGAACGCGGTGTTGCCTGGATCAATCCGTACGATCTCTATTCCGGCCAAGAGAAGCAGGGGCCACAAGAGGTCGATCCCGTAAGACGCCGCGACCAAGCCCCACAGCGGAACGCGTGGCTCCACCCTTTTCGCACCGACCGCTACGGCGAGGTGTCCGATGAACATGCCAGCTCAACCTCCTCTCCCAATCAGGTGCAGCTCCTCCTGCCTCGGCACCACGTATTGGAATCCGCTTTCCGTGAGGACCGCATCTTCCTCGGTGTTGATACTGATCACCTGGTTTTCCCATTCCGGCACTGGAGTCAGCGCATGCGATTCGAGGGCGTACACAGCTCCGACGCGGAGCGGCAGTAGGGTCCGCGCACCGTAGCGGTCCGGCCAGGCAGGGTTGATCCAAGAACCTATGCCGTGACCTCCGACTCCCACTGAATGAGAATAGACGCTGGCGTCGATTCCCCACTCTTCGCATACCTCCTCCGACAACGTCTTCACTTCGTGTCCCGGAATACCCCCTCGCGCCACCTCGAACACGGCGTCCTGCACCCGAAGCGCGTTTCCAAACGCCTGCTGCAACCCTGGAGGGGCTTCGGTCTCTCCCGGCTTCAGCACATAGCCGGTTCCCTTGTAGTCAGTGTGAAATCCCATGTACACAACACCGATATCGTTGTTGATGACATCTCCCGGCAATACGACTGTTGAATCGGCGTTGAGTCGTTCGGAACCTTGCCTATGGATTCGCAGGCCGTGGAAGTACCACGTGTCGATATCGAGTTCGGCCAGCGTCTCGTAGATCCACCATCTCATATCGCCGAGTGTTGTTTCTCCTGGAGTAATCATGTCGAGCACGCCCCAATGGACCCGCTTGCTCAACTCAGCGGCCTCGCGGAAATACGCCATCTCATCAGGTAGCCTGGAATCGAGGAACTCCACGATCAGCGGCTCGGCCGAAACCAGCCTGCGTGCGTACCTCGGCCCGATTGCAGCGACGAGGAAGTTCTTCAGTTCAACAGTCAGACCATCAGCCATTGGGATCGTGCGGGATTCGTTGATTCCGATGCGCCGAGGATCGAGTTCCTCGATGGTCTCGCGGAGAATCGGGGCAAGCGATGGCCCTTGGTCGCCTGCACCGCTGTGATATGACGTCATCTCATCCCAGAGATGCGACCCGCGCGGCAGGTGCGTGCCGAGCAGGATCTTGCGCAGGTTGTCGGAGCCATCGTCGAAGAAGATGTAGGCGTTCCGGTGACCGCCCGGTGTGTTTTCCAAGTTGTCCTCGATGTACTCCAGCACGAAGTCCTTGTTGAACTCCCTGGACATGATGATCCAGCAATCGATCTCGGCCGCTCGCATGGCGGGAAGCAACAGTTGATTGACTCGTGCGAGGTTCAGCTCGGAGCGGATCCGGGCTCGTTCGCGTAAGGGGCGGCCTGTGGCTCCCTCGTCAACGTCAGCGGGTGTACAGGACAGGGATACGGCCAGTACTGTGGCAACACATAAACGCAACCGTCTCATGAAAAGCCTCATGCACCTTTCGTTCTTTGTTGTGTTTTTCCCTGGGCTGAAGCCCGGGCTCGGCCCCTTCGGGACATGTCCTGAAGAACACTTCTCGGCTAACATGCGGCGTTGACCGACAATACGCGAGTGGGTCGTTACTCGTCACGCCGGTCTGTTGCACCGGTTAACCCCTTCTTCACGGCCGGCCAGCACCCATCCGGGTCCATACGAGTATCACGCACCCATCGCCGCCAACCGAGTACTGTGCCGGTGCTTCGGACGATCTCCGGTAGACCTCGATGGCGTACACGTCTTCAGGTCGGGCGATGACCTCCAGCGCGCCAACCGTGCCATCGTACTGGAACGGTGCCCCATCTACGTACAGCCTCGGGACACAACGGTTTGTCCCGTATCCGAGCACCATCATTTTGCCTGATATGAAGTTGATCGAGTCAAGCGGCTCGGGTAGGTCCATGATCGTCACGCCCGGCACGCCCCTCAGCAAATCACCGACGTCACCGACCTCGGCACGTCGCTCCTCGATGTATTCCGGAGAGACGTGGTGCCCCAACCCCTTTTCTTGCCGACGGTAGAATCCGGTGCTCTCGAGGTATCGCGAACGTCGCACCCGCTCCGCCTCCACCACCACGGGATCCATCGTGATGGCCGAAGACGTCAACAGGACACTCATCACCAACTCTGAACGCTCCCCTTCGATGTCCAGCTCCTGAACCCACTGTTGGTACCCAAGACGTCGAAACGACACCGTGTTCGTTCCGGCCAGCCAGTTTGCTCCCGTCAGATCGAATGTTCCGTCTGCTCTGGTCCCGGTCGTCACGCCGCCGTTCAGGCTGACGGTCACTCCTTCCAGCCCTCGACCTGTCAGGCGATCTGCCACTATGCCTCGTAGGACCCTACCCGTCGCGACGCCAGAGCTTATATCGTCCTCACTCGCAAGTCGAAAATCCAGCTTCCAAATCGACTGCAGGCCCGAGTACGAATGCTGAAACGGATCGCCCCTTTCGCGGCCCCGAGCCAATAGAAGATCCCCTCCAGCCGTCCAAGGAAAGATCACCTCGGCCGTGTTGCTCCTACGCCTGCGGCGTTCCGCTCTCAAAGTGAGTGGACGACCGTGAGGCAACCCGCACACCGCAAAGAATCCCGACTCGTCAGTCACGGCAGATCGCGAGAAATCCCGGGATACGTAGCCGAACCCTGTCGGGACGACTTGCTGCCATGATGTGGTGACCGTCGCGTCGGAGACCGAGTCACCATCCTCTCCCTCCACCACTCCAATGATGACCTTACCGTCCGTTTGCCCGGCGGCGTCTCCGCACATCCGTGCTATCATGGCGTCTGCCGTGGGGACATAGAAGGAGACGGCATGTTTCATACCGCGAGCGAGACTCAGCTTTTCCTCCGGGGCGTGGTAGCCGATCGAGTCCAGCCACGGGTGGGAGAAGGTCACATCGTAGTCTCCCTCGAGTGGTACGGTCAGGTGGAACTCGCCGCTCTCATTCGTCGTGGCCCACAAGTCGGTACCGGTGACCGTGACCAAAACTCCAGCCAACGGCTCGGCTTTAGTGCTGTCGTAGATCGAGCCGGTGACGTGTGCGAGTGTCGCGGGATACGTCTTGGACCCATCCCGCGCCGTGATCTCGAGGATCTCTCCCCCGGTATCGAGGAAATGATGGATGGCCGCTCTATCTCTTCTGGTCCTTATCGCCGGGTCGTCTGAGCCGCGCCAGCGCAAAACGGGTGTCCTGATCTCCCAGCGTTGCACAGTCCAAGCGCCAGAGGGGAGCTGCATGAACTCGAGCGTACCCCCTATGCGCTCGTCCGTGACCCTCCCAGGGATCTCCGTGAACCCCGCCTCCATTGTGCGTAGCGCCGCAGTGGTTTCGTGAATCCACAACACCCCCCAAACCTCGGGCCGGTCGCTTCCCCGCATTGGCTCGAATGCGAGGCCGACGAGACCCGGTCGCGCCTCAGGTTCCCGTACGACATGAAAGCAATGGATGTCGAGGAACGCGTCATCCAGCAGCGTGTGCACGTCCGGCATGTAGTACAACAGGTCTTCTTCACTTCTAACGATGTAGCCGTGTTCGGCGAGCTGTGTCGCCGGGAGGCTTACGTAGGGTTGCGCAGCCACCCCTTCGGCAATCCTTCCTTCCTCACTTGTGATCTCGCGTCCGTTCCGATTCATCTCCCGGACGTACTTATACCGACGGAAGTGGTACAGCTGTTCGTTCCCCTCCCACGCCGCCGCCGCGAGCGCTTTGCGTATTTCCTCCCACACCAGTGCCGTCTCGGCCACCTGCCCCGGGCGGACCTGACACCGGTCCCGCCCCTGAACCTGAACGGCGTTCAACTCAATCGGGAGGGAGGTAATGGAGAAGTCGTAATCGCGAACTCCTCTGTTGGGGATCTCGAGTACCTCTGTGACGAAGGCACGATAGCCGATCCGCTCGGAGCGCAAGCGATAAGAGCCCCCACGCGGGGCTCGTAGACTGAAGCGACCGTCTTGGCTCCAGAGCGCTCGGGACACCTCGACACTGTCAAGGTTCAGGAGAACGATGAACCCCGTTCCGACTGGAACGCCACTCGTTTCGTCGAGGACCGTACCTCTGACAACCTGTGCCACAAGCCCTTGGTGAGGATACACCAGTGGAGTCACCGAGACTGCCAGCTGAACGCAGAACAGGCACGGCCGAGGCCAGGTGCGGAGCCGGCGCCCGTGGCGATCGATCAGAAACTCACCTCCTCCGCCCCCCCATAGTAGATCCCGTTGAACAGGAACTTGAAGCTGGCGTGCGGCTGTCCGCGGAAGTTGATCAAAGGTGTGAACAGGAACAGCTTGCCGCTACCAACGTCGGAATCGATCACCGTGACACCGTTTTCGTGATACTGCTCACCCAACGCCCAGCCGCTGCGGAGCGTCTCACCACTGTCGAACCAGGCGACTCGTCGCACTCCGCTACTCTGTGTCATCCGGAAGATCGGATTCCTGTTGAAGTACACATCGACATACTCCGGCATCCCGTACGCGAGCGGATTCGAGTTGTCCACGCGCATCCGATGAACCGATCCGGGCGCCCAGTAGCGTTCCATCGGCAGAGGTCTACCCGTGGACCTGTCTACGAGTGCATCGCTAATCGGCAGTCTCGCATGGTAACCCAGGCTCGCTGAGCTGCCTATGCCCACCACAGTTCCTCCCGCGTTCAAAAACCCGCGGAGTTGAGGTATCGTGACATCAGAGGAAATGGAGCCGAGCCTCTCCCTGTACTGCTCCGGAATACTCTCAGGGTCTGGTTGCTCCGTTTGGGCACGCACGTTACCCGCTCTGTCCAACTCCGGAGAGATGGCACCAGACTCGAAGATCAGCACATCAAACTGATCGATGAGATTGCCGGCATTCAGGCGCTGCGGATAGACCACTTCGAATGGGAACTCGAACTGCTCTAGGAGCCATCTGGTCCATCCTGATGTGCGCGATCCGCC
>JBDGYW010000284.1:0-7896 GCA_039588935.1 Gemmatimonadota bacterium
TGACCGGCACGCCGACATCGGCAGGAGATAGCATGAAACGCGTAGTGATTCTTGGAGCGGGTACCGGCGGGACGATAATGGCCAATCGGATCTGGTCGCAGCACAAGAAGGAAGTCGCGGCTGGGGAGATGAGCATCACCGTAGTGGATCAAGACAACCGGCACATCTATCAACCGGGCCTGCTCTTCATTCCCTTCGACGTGTATACACCCAAAGACACGGTCAAGCAGCGCAAGCCGTTTCTTCCGAAGGCCGCAGACTTTGTCGTCGGTGAAGTAGACCGGGTCGAAGCAGCGGAAGACAAGGTCTATTTAGCCAACGGCATGGTTCTCGAATACGACATGCTGATAATCGCAACCGGTGCGAGACTGGTCCCGGAGGAAACAGAAGGTCTCACGGGGCCGGGTTGGGGCGAGAGGATGTTCGAGTTCTACACGCAGGAAGGTGCTGAGGCGCTAGCTCCGGTATTTCGCGAGTGGAAGGGCGGACACCTCGTCGTCAACATCACCGATACACCGATCAAATGCCCGATCGCTCCGCTCGAGTTTGTCTTTCTGTCTGACTGGCATTTCAGGAAACGCGGCATCCGCGACGATGTGAAGATCTCGCTGGTGACTCCGATGGATGCTGCGTTCACGAGACCGCTTGCGGCGCACGCATTCGGCAATCTGTTGAGGGAAAAGGGAATCGAGATCGTCACCGAGTTCAGCACTGGCGAGGTGGATGGTAAGACGGGACGAATTACCTCGTGGGACGAGCGTACCGTTGACTTCGACCTGCTCGTGAACATCCCGCTGCACATGGGCGCCGAATTCATCGATCGATCGCCCGGGCTGGGTGACGACATGGGATGGGTACTCACCGACCCGAACACTCTTCAGGCGAAGGTCAAGAACAACATCTTCGTGCTTGGTGACGCCACCAATGTTGCCACATCGAAAGCTGGCTCGGTAGCTCACTTCCAGGGTGAGGTCTTGGCAGAGAACGTCGAGCGGTTTCTCACGGGGCAGCGGTTGAATCCCGAGTTCGACGGTCACGCAAACTGCTTCATAGAGACCGGCTTCAACAAGGCCGTGCTCATCGATTTCAATTACGATATCGAGCCATTGCCGGGGCGGTTCCCGTTCCCGGCTGTTGGCCCACTCTCCTTGCTCAAAGAGACCCGAATGAACCACATCGGCAAGATGGCATTCAAGTGGGTCTACTGGAACATGCTGCTCCCAGGCAAGGACTTACCGGGTGTGACCACTCAGATGACACTGCGTGGCAAACGCGAGTGGGTGAAGGGCATCGATACACAAACGGCTGACGCATAACAGGGGGTACACATGGCCACGGCAACGATAGCCGGAATCGACGTAGAAGTTGACAAAGAGGGGTTCATGCAGAACCCGCAGGAATGGAACAAGGATATCGCGGCGGAAATCGCCAGCCAATCTGGTATTGAGGAGCTGACGGACCGCCATTGGATGGTGATCGAGTTCATGCGCACGCGTGTCGCGGAAACTGGCGCGGCGCCTTCGATAAGGTCGCTCGGCAAGCAGTCCGGCGTCCCGATCAAGGAGTTGTACCAGCTCTTCCCGAAGGGACCCGCGAAGCTCGCCGCGAAGATCGGCGGCATCCCGAAGCCTCGCGGCTGCATCTGAGCCGGCGAAACATGAAAGGAATAGTCCGATGACAGAAGCGACCATGACAGATCCTATGGTCTCCGAGCAGGGCGGAGCGGAGGCGATCAAGAAGGTCTCCATCATTATCTCCAAGGGATCCCTCGAGGGGATCTACCCGGGCCTGATCATGGCCAACGGCGCCCGGATGGAGGGGATCGAGGCCAACGTGTTTTTCACATTCTTTGGGATGGACGCGATTCACAAAAAGCGCAATCAGAGCATCAAGGTGGCGACGGTTGGGAACCCAGGTCTCCATATGCCGACTCTTCTGGGGGCAATTCCCGGAATGTCCGCGTTCGTGAGCAGCCAAATGGGTAAATCGATGGAGAAGTTGGACATCCCTCCGATTCCAGAGTTCCTGGAAATCATCTCTGATTCCGGCGGGAACATCTACGCGTGCAAGGCCACTGTCGAGATGTTTGGCTTCACGATGGATGACTTCATCAGTCAAGTAGATGACATCATCACCGTAGGCGAGTTCTACGAGATGGCTGCTGGTAGTCAGATCATCTTCACCTGATTCGCTGCAAAGAGGCCTTTAGGCCGCGCCCTTCGCGGCTCATTCAACACTGAACGGCACGGTCAGCGGCATGAGCTGACCGTGTGACATTGAGAGGAAGAACATGGGAACCCGCATTATCCCAATTCTCGCCGCAATGGCGCTGATGCCACTTGGGTCAGCTCCGTTGGCGGCTCCGAGCCCGATTCGAGCATTGGATGTCCCTGGTTACGAGGAATATGGTGTCTACGTGAGCCTCGCCGAACGCGTGACCGGTGAGTTCGATGAGGTGGTAGACGCGTTGACGGGTGCGTTGGACGCGGCAGGCTGGCAACTCCTTGCCAACTATGAGAGCGGTGTGGACCGCGACGATTGCGCGTACCGGTCCTCAGTTCTCGCGGTCAACTCGAGTGAGTATGCATCTAGCCTGCTGAGCATGGGTGCCCATGCGGCGTTCGCTCTCCCGATCAGGATGATGGTTTACCAAGACGAGAACGGGACTCACGTCGCGGCGGCGAACCCATTGTCGTTGAACCGCACAATCGTGTCAGAAGGTGGCCTTGCTACCGAATCTGCCGAGGTGGTCGAACAGTTGAGAGCCGTTGCGGCGGCTGCGTTTCCGAACAACACCAGCAGTCGGCAGTTCGGGCAGATGCGTGACCGAGGACGCATCAGCCGCACGATGGGGTTGATCGCCGGAGGTGCCTTTAAAGACAAGATCGAGACTGTTACGCGGATTCGTCCCGAGAACGGGGAGGGGCTTTCAGAAGTTGCACAGCGCATTTATGACGGCCTTGGTGATGTCGGTGGGTCTTGGGCGTGGGATATTCGCCCGATCTTTTTGCTCGATATGGCCGCTGAAGGGGCAGTAGTGATCGGTGTTACAGGTGAGCCCATGGAGGCAAAGGCATTTCAGATCGTAGGGGGTGGAAACAACTCGGCCCGCAAAGACCTGGCGTGTCCGGGGATCGACCACGCGGCCGCGTTCCCGATCGAATTGGTACTCGTTGAGGAAGACGGACGAATAGCGGTTCGGATCATCGACGCGATGTTCCGGATGAAGATGTACTTCGAAGACGCGGGCAAGGTGAAGTTCGCAGCAAACATGCTGATGCCTGGCTCAATAGAAGATGAGATTCGAGACAAAGTAGAAGAGAGCTTGTACTAAAACCCCGAACGGTTGGACGGGGAAACGAAAGAGAAAGGTCAACAATGCGAACGAGAGCGGTATCGTCGATCCTGCTGATGGGTGGGCTGATGTTTCTGGCCCCGAGTTCGGCACGTGCGACGGATGGTCATTTTCTCCATGGAGTCGGAGCAATAAACTCCGCGATGGGTGGAGCAGGAATCGCTGCTCCGATGAGCCTCCTGGGCACATTCTATCTCAATCCCGCGGGCCTCATGGCGTTCGACGGAACGAGAGTTGAGTTTGGCTTCGAGATGTTCAAGCCGGATCGCGCGGTTTCCAGTGATGCCGGAATGGGCATGGGTGAAACACGAAGCAAGAGCGAGTTCGTTCCAATCCCGGCGATGGGATGGAGCACGAAGTTTGCGGACAACAAAGTGGCCGTAGGCGTTGGTGCGTTGGCGATCGGCGGTTTCGGCGTCGATTACCCTGCTTCAACCTCCAATGCCATTCTCGCGCCACGGCAGATGGGTGGATTCGGGCAGGCCTACTCGAACTATGGATTGATGAAGATCACGCCGGCGATCGCCTTTGCCGCGACGGATCAGCTTTGGTTGGGATTCGCCGCGAACATCGACTATGCATCACTGGCCGTCGACCCGATGCCGATCGGGGCTCCGGCCGCCGATCCAGGTCCGGACGGGATCCCGGTGACGATGGATGACCGGGCCATCTACTCTAGTGCGAGCGCAGCAGATGGGGCGTTCGGCTTCGGCTTCCAAGCCGGCGCGATCTATCGGCCGAACGATCTCGTTGCAGTTGGTGCGTCATTCAACAGCGCTCAGTACTTCAGCGACTTCGAATTCAACACGACTTTCGACAATCCTAATCTGGCGAGCTTCGGCATGCCGAGGACCATCGAGTTCAATCTCGACGTTCCAATGATGGTTGGTGCCGGTCTGTCCCTGAAGCCGATGCCGCAGTTGCTGCTGGCGAGCGACTTCCGCTACATGTTTTACGAGCAGACAGACGGCTTCAAGATTCCGGCCGGGCAGTCGGCGTTCAACATGGATGGCTCTGTCGCGGGTTTCGGATGGGAGAACATCTACTCTGTCCACGTCGGTGGTGATTTCCGTGCGACGGACATGATCAGTCTTCGCGCTGGGTACAACTTCTCGCAGAACCCGATTCCAGATAGCCTCGCGATGATCAACGTGCCTGCACCGGGAATCGTGCAGCACCACGCAACCTTTGGTCTGGGCTTCAGGCCAACCCGCCGTATCGAGATTAGTGCCGCGTATTACCATGCTTTCGAGAACGAGGGCGCCGGCACATTCATCACTCCGATGGGTGCGATGCCGGGGACGACTGTTGAGAACAAGATGTTTGAGAACTCTCTCCTAATACAGTTTTCCTTTGCCACCCGGGGATCCATGTAGGCTTGGCCCAAGCAGGTCAATGAAGAAGGAAGGCCCCCGAGCGATATCGGGGGCCTTCTGTTATCTCGCCACCCAACGGATCTCATCTCAACGCCTGTTCCCCCGCAGAGCTTGTCTCAGTCTTTCGAGTGCACTCGAGTCAACCGGATACGCCGCTTCGAATGTGGCACCCGGGATGCCACTGGCTCTTGCGGCTGCGAGGAATGTCGCACGATACTCATTTGCGAGACGGGCAGCGTTGCTATCCAACAGCTCGGCGCCGCACCGCACAGCCAGCCTGCCGCTTAGACGTTCTGCGCCAACCCTATCGCGCGACAAGCCAAGTGCTTCAACCACACTACTGGCTACCGGGTAACACAGCTCTTTGAGCAGAAGGGCTGCAACGCCCAATTCGGTTTCACTGTGAGCAAGTGATACCGCAAAAACATTGTCCTCATCGCTCTCGGGATCGCCAGCAAAAACACGCCCCTCAGGTCCCAATGCGTCCGACACCATCACTAGACCGCCAGTCAGTTGGTGTGCATCGAGGAACCCTTCTATGGCTGGTAGAATCTGCTCATTCCATCTTTGCGATACACTGGCCAGGATCTCATTGCGCTCTTCTGAGGTTTCGCCGGAGTATTCGCGTAGGAAACCGCTCCATTCTTCCGCGAGCGCATCCGTGAATTCCCCGAGGACACGCCTCTGATTCCGACTCCGAAGCACAGCAGTCAACACACTCGAAGCGAATGCCGCTTCCTCGTCTGCTGTTCGAGCGCCGCCTCCGCCAGCGACCTCGGAGAACACTTCGAGGACGGTCGCGGGTCGTGCGGATCCAAAATAGAGTGGTAGGAAGTGGAGCAGCTCGAAGGTGCTGTCGCTCTCGAACGCCTGACGGAACTGGCTTGCCTCACGGTCTAGCTTGG
Organism: Gemmatimonadota bacterium; assembly: GCA_039588935.1. Classification (GTDB taxonomy): domain Bacteria; phylum Gemmatimonadota; class Gemmatimonadetes; order Gemmatimonadales; family GWC2-71-9; genus JBDGYW01. The sequence goes on from JBDGYW010000284.1 coordinate 5,637, forward strand.
TGGGGTAAGTGCCCATCTCTTCCTTCGCCGCTCTAACTCGATCCACGTAGGTGCGATCGTAAAGCGGCAAGGATGAGAAACCCTGATAACCCACCACAGCGAGCCCGTGGAACAGAAGGTCGGCGCTTTCCACCGATCGAAATTCCCAAGCCTGATCCGGTTGCTGAGCGTGCAGTTGCGTCGCAATGCCGACGGCACACGCCGCGGCAACGGCAGTTGGGAGGACAGCTATCGTCAAAGGAAACATGGGCGGCCTTGTCAGCAGTGTTGGGTCGTTGGAGAATCAGTGCTTGTTCAGCGGATACATCAGTACGTGTGGCACATCTGACTCGTCTGTCCACCAACCGAGCACATAATCCCGTCCGATCTCTGTGGCCCTAAAATCCTCAGGCGCGCCAACCTCGCCGAGGAGTCGACCGGTGCTATCAAATACACTCCAGCTGGGCGTGCGGTCCAGGGGAGGTCTGTATTCCAATACCCACAGATTGCCTTCGGCATCAACGATCATTGGTGTTCCAACTCGCCATCCCCGCTCGTCGCGATCTTCAGGGCCGAATGCTGGAAAGGTCTCTGGCAGCGGCGACTCCTCGAGCGCATGGATGAAATACTCGATCAGTCAGCAGCAAGACAGCCACCGGTGTGCTTGGTAGGAACGATCTGAACACGGCAGCTCCGTGGAGTTGTGGATGAGGAATGGCGCCCGAGTGCAAGATACGATCTCAGACCGTTAGAGACTAACGCCTGAGTCCATGATTCCCGAATCTGCGCGAACGCTTGCCCCGCCGTGTCCTGCGCGTAGAATACGCCTATCTGGTAATCATCCCGAAAAGCCAAAGACAGACCTCTCACGGAGGATCTTGAAGATGCAAACGCGCACACGTACTCGTGTGCAGTGGTTGTTTTCGATCGCCGCTGCGATTCTTTTCCTCCCGATAGCTCCTGCCGGTTCACAGGCGCAGGAACCGGTCAACATCGCCAGTCCAGGGTTGCTGTGGCGTGAGATCGGACCCGCGATCATGGGTGGGCGAATCACCGACCTCGCTGTGGTTGAGTCGAATCCGGCTGTGTTTTACGTGGGGACCGCCACCGGCGGACTGTGGAAGACCACCAACCACGGCACAACCTTTGATCCGATCTTCGACGATCAACCCATGTCGTCCATCGGCGATGTTACCCTTGCACCGTCCAATCCGAACATCGTATGGGTGGGAAGCGGTGAGCCGCAGAATCGCCAGAGTTCGCCTTGGGGGGACGGTGTCTACAAGTCCACCGATGCCGGCCGCACTTGGACCCACATGGGACTCACCGAAACGCTGCATGTCTCGCGGATCGTCATTAATCCCACGAACCCGGATGTCCTTTTCGTAGGTGCCGTCGGTCACCTGTGGGGGCCAAACGAGGAGAGGGGTGTATACAAGACCACCGATGGAGGGAAGACCTGGGAGAATGTCCTCTACGTCGACGAGAACACCGGGGTCATAGATCTTGCCATGGACGCGGGCGATTCGCAAACGATCTTCGCTGCCATGTACCAGCGGCGCCGTACGGGTTTCGGTTTCAACGGCGGTGGCCCGGGAAGCGGGATCTACCGCACAACCGATGGTGGAGCCACCTGGGCAGAATTGAGAAACGGTCTGCCCGAAAGCAACATGGGGCGGATCGGACTCGATATCTACCGCCGCGACGGCAACATCGTGTACGCGATTGTCGAAGCACGCCAGGGCCGCGGCGTCTATCGGTCGACCGATCGCGGAGAGACATGGGAGCACCTATCCGAGACAAACAACCGCCCGATGTACTACAGCCAAATCCGAATCGATCCCAACGATCCCGAGAGGATATATGCCGGCGGCGCTAACCTTTACAGGTCGAGTGACGGAGGGAAGACGTTCACCGCGGACGCCGCCAGTGAAGTTCACTCTGATCACCATGCGTTGTGGATCGATCCGGCGAACTCGAGCCATCTGATTCTCGGTGGCGATGGAGGGGTGGACATTTCTTGGGACCGTTCCGACCACTGGCGTCAGCTCAGGAACTTGCCCCTCGCTCAGTTCTACGAGATCGGTGTCGACATGCAGGATCCCTATTTCGTATGCGGCGGCCTGCAAGACAACGGATCGTGGTGTGCGCCGAGCCAAACCCTTTCCAGTCAGGGAGTACGTAACCGGGACTGGTACAATGTCCATGGCGGCGATGGATTCTACACGGTGATGGATCCCGACGACCCGACCGTCATGTTCGCAGAGTCGCAGGGAGGCCG
>JBDGYW010000285.1:0-7887 GCA_039588935.1 Gemmatimonadota bacterium
GTCAGCCCCCACAGCGGCGACGAACGAACCGGGTCTCACGTATTCTTCCTTCAAGAAGAACTCTCTTGCAGGTGTACAGGTTACGCAGACGTCAGACGCCGACACGGCCTTCTCTGTTGTTTTCTCGGGCACAACCGCGATCCCCAGCTCCGCGCTCATCTCGGATGCAAAATGAACTGCCTCACTCTCGATGATCGAGTACGCGTACACCGTGTCGAGAGTGAGTACCTTTGTGAGCGCCCTCAATTGAACGCGCCCCTGAGTGCCACATCCACAGATCGCGGCGATCTTCGAATCCGGCCGTGCCAGGTATTTGGCGGCAACGGCAGTCGCGGCTCCGGTCCGTTTCCCAGTTATTCCCAGCGAATCCAACACAGCCAGAGGGTATCCGTTCTCTGCACTATAGAGGAGGATGAGTCCTTGGATATTGGGTAGCCCGAACCGCTCGGAGTTGTTGAAGAAGCCCGCGTTTGCCTTGAGCGCGAAGTAGGCGGATGGCTCGTTCAACCCACCTGCCTTGATATGGAACTCGCCATCGGGAGCATCCATGTGAAGAATCCCTGTGCCCAACGACTTGCCCAGAGCATGCTTCCTAAAAGCATCCTCCACGGCATCGATGCAGTCCTCCAGCGTGAGCAGTGCTGCGATGTCCGCCCGGCTGAGAAGTAGGGTTCCGTTGTATTGCTCGGCCTTATTCACGGCTCTTCCCCGATTGCTGTGTCGTCCGTTGACGTTGACTATGTGCCGCACACGTTGCGTTTGGCTTATTTGACGGTCCGCCCTACCGCCCTCTCCAACTCCACAAGCACCTCGGCCACGCCACGATCGAGCCGACTCTTGCGTTCCCGTTGTGTCTCTGTCGGGCCGTAGAGGCTGCCTTGGCGCACACCATCTCCGTTGAATTCGGATGCGAGACCGTCCGCATTCCTCCGCAGGGCCCGGATCTGTTCCTGTAGCGCTTGGAGGACGTTTGCCGCGTCCTCCTGCCTGGTACGGTTCCGCAGTTCCGTGATTGTTCTGGACGCATCTGCTAGTTGCCGGCGCGTGTTCTGCAGGTCGACCAGGAAAACTTCACGGTCCCGCCACTGCTCCGCCGTGAGTTGCATGTTGGGATCGCCGCGTACGAGCAACGACTGCGAAACCGTCTGGCCGTTGACCAACAGTTCAACCGAATATTGACCAGGTGAAATGAACGGTCCCCTTTCCCCCACGGGGTGTGGGAGTGAGGTCGTCGCTTGGGAACTCGAGTCCTCGGCTAGTGGAGCATACCGGAGGTCCCAAGCTACTCGGTGTATGCCGGCTTCCGTGGGTATGTCGAATTCTCGCACAGCTTCGCCCATCGAGTTCTCAATCTGAATCGAGGCATTTCGGGCCGAACGGGGGAGGTAGTACGTCAGAAGTGCGCCATACGGTGGGTTTTCTCCAGCGAATGCTGCCTGGCCACGATAGGACGTGTCTTTCCAATACTGAAAGATCGTGGCCGGCGTTGTCGAGAACAAATGCGCGTCATCGGCACGTGCGGCTCTAGCCCACTCGACCAGGGGGGTCAGGTCATCGAGAATCCACAGGCTGCGTCCATGGGTACCCACAATGAGGTCGTTGTCGCGTGGATGGATGATCAGGTCGTCATACAACGTTGTTGGAAGGTTTGAGGAGAACTTGGCCCAGTGTCTGCCGCCATCTACAGATGCGAACAGTGCATGCTCAGTGCCGAGGAAGAGCAGGTTGGGATTGGCGTGATGCTCGACAATCACATTCACGGAGCCGCTGGGGAGGTCATCCACCAGAGGGGCCCAGGTTGTACCGAAGTCAGTCGTTCGGTAAACGTACGGAGAGAAATCTCCATCGCGATGGGCGTCGAACGTTGTGTAGGCTGCGCCGGGCGCGGTGGCGGAAGCCGTTACGCGGCTCACATACGTTCCGGACGGCAGATCAGGTACGTTTGCAGAAACCTCTGACCAAGACCGACCACCGTCATGCGTCACCTGGACATTCCCGTCGTCGGTGCCGACCCAGAGTATGTTCGCATCCAGCGGTGATTCTGCGATCGTAGTGATCTCGCCATACGAGCTTGTGCCATCGTTCCTCGATAGCGTCACCTGATCGCCCCTGATACCCATCAGCTCGAGTGAGTCGCGATCTATCTGCCTGGTTAGGTCGTCGGTTCGTTCCCACGTCTCGCCACGGTCACGGGAGATGAACAGTCGGTTCCCTCCGAGATACAAGACACTCGGATCATGTCTGGAGAGAAGGCTCGGCGTAACCCAGTCGAAGCGGTACCGTGGCTCGCCTTCTGGCGGTACCGGCCGTATGCTTCGCGAGTCGCCGGTCTCGGCGTCAAAACGTATCAGGTTACCGTTCTGTGCCAGCACGTAGGCATAGCGGTGGCTCGTCGGATCGACCTGCTGGTACATACCGTCGCCGAAGCCGATCTGCCGCCAGTCGTCGTTGATGATGCCGATCCAGTGGCGCGTCGCATTTGGGCCCAACCAGGAGTGGTTGTCCTGCATGCCTCCGTAGATGTTGTACGGATCGCGCATGTCGACGCCGATACCGTAAAACTGGCCGATAGGGATGTTGTTGATCTTGATGTGGGTGAGGCCCATGTCCCACGACTCGTGTAAACCGGCGTCACCGACCAGGTAGAAATGCTCCGGATTGTTTGGGTCGATCCACAGGTCATGGAAGTCGCTGTGAACACCGACGTCATAGGTGGGTCGGGAAGGTAGGGGTATAAACGTATGGCCCCCGTCCTCACTCTTGAAAAACGTGGTGGCCAGTATGTACACCCGTTGATCTGTCGTCGGGTCGATGTAGATATGACTGTAATACATCGGGCGCGGGTTGGTGTCGCTGACCTTCGCCCACGATTCACCGCCGTCTTCCGTTCTGTACACACCCGACTCACTCGCATGCTCGATGGTTGCTACCAGGACCTGAGGATTCGTCACAGCGATGGCGATGCCGATGCGACCTTTGTCACCTACGGGGACGCCGTCCGTCAGCTCCGTCCAGTTGCGGCCACCGTCGGTGGTCTTGTATATGCCGCTACCCGGTCCGCCTCCGTTGAAACCCCAAGCCCGGCGCAGGCGTTGATAGGTGGCCGCATATAGAGTGTTGGGATCCGTTGGGTCCATCACCATGTCCACAACGCCGGTGAAGTCGTCCACGAACAGGACCTTCCGCCACCGCCTGCCGCCGTTCGTGGTCTTGAACACACCGCGTTCTGAGCTTGGAGCCCAGAGGTTACCCAGCGCTGCCACGTACGCTACGTCCGGGTCGGTTGGGTCGATGATTATCTCACCGATATGGCGCGTTTCTTCGAGTCCCATGTGACGCCACGTAGCGCCTGCATCGGTCGATCGGTATACGCCGTTGCCCCAGGATGTACTCTGGCGGTTGTTTTGCTCTCCTGTGCCGGCATAGATGATATCGTGGTTCGAGGGCGCAATGCCTAAGTCCCCGAATGTGCTCACCTCCTGATCTTCGAATATCGGCGTCCAAGTCGTTCCCTTGTTGGTGGATTTCCAAATACCACCCGACGCGGTGGCCAGGTAGATGGTGGAAGGATCATCAGGTAGCGCCTCCACGTCGTGAATTCGACCGCCGGTGACGGCTGGACCAATCGACCGGAATGTGAAGCCACGCAAATGCTCTGACGTCAGTCGAGTACCTTGGGCGTCGGCGGCTACAGCTCCGAATGCCTGGAGAACCAGGGCTGCAAGCAAATATCTCGTGGTGCGATTCGCGGATTTCACGACTTCCTCGTGGGCGTGGGTAACGTGGCGAATCTACGGAATGTGGCATGCAGCCGCTAGCCACAGAGATCTAATGGCCAACAGTCACCCGCTGCGGTATCTTAGCCACACATGTCCGATGTACTCGAACGTCTTTCCCGTGCGTTGGAAGGCCGCTACCACGTCAAACATGAGCTGGGCGCCGGTGGTTGGGCGACCGTGTATTTGGCGACGGATATGAAACACCAGCGTGAGGTGGCCTTCAAGGTGCTGCGCCCCGAAGTAGCGTCGGCCATTGGTCTGGAGCGCTTCGTTCGAGAGATAGAGGTTGCGGCGCGGCTCAGGCATCCGAATATCCTGCCGCTCTACGATTCAGGAGAAGCGGACGGGCTCTTCTACTATGTGATGCCGTACGTGGAAGGTGAGTCCCTGCGAGACGTTCTCAACCGAGAGATTCAGCTTCCCATCGACGGCGCCCTGAAAATCTCGCATGAAGTTGCCGACGCACTTGCTCTCGCGCACAGCCACGGCGTGATCCATCGAGATGTGAAACCCGAGAACATTCTCTTGGATGCGGGTCATGCTGTGGTCGCCGATTTTGGGATCGCGAGGGCCGTCCTGGAGACCGATTCAGAAAGGTTGACCGGGTCGGGTATTGCGGTCGGCACTCCCGAGTACATGAGTCCGGAGCAAGCGGCGGGTGAGGGCGAGATCGACGCTAGAAGCGACATCTACTCGCTTGGGTGTGTCTTGTACGAGATGTTGGTTGGCGAGCCTCCATTCGAGGGGCGGACAATTCAGGCCATCATAGCCCGCCACATGACCGGAGCGAGCCCGAGAGCAAGCGAAACCAGGAGTACGGTCCCGTCCGCGGTCGATGCGATTGTGACACGCGCTCTCGCCAAAGTCCCGGCAGATCGGTTCGGTGGGGCAGAACGGTTGGCTGTTGCATTGGAGAAAGCTCGCACCGGATCTGGCGAGCCCAGCGTCGGGATAGGCACTACACGATCCTTCTCTCTGCCGGTGTCCTGGATGCTTCTGGCGGCCGTACTCGTCGTCGGAGGTGTAATCGGGTGGTTTGCCGTGCGCGTGCTGGGAGGATCGGCAGAGACGGACACCGGCAGCCCAATATTGGTCGTTCCGCCGTTCTCGCACCTATCTCGAGACACGACGCAGGATTACCTGGTGGCCGGTATCACGGAGGCAGTAAAAACCGAGCTGATGAAGATCAGTGACCTGATCGTGGTATCAGGCACGCCAGAACGACTGTCCGATGATGACGCCCGTCACGCAATGCTCCTGATTGGGTCCATGGCAACACAGGGAGACCGAGTCACAGTGACGGCCAGAATGGAAAAGCTGTCGAGCGGGCAGAACATGTGGGGGCACACCTACGTTGAGGATCTCCATGATGTGCTTGGCCTGTATGCGGATGTCGCGCGCGCGATCACGCAGGAGATCGAGGCTGAGCTCACGCCGGAAGAGGAAGCCAGACTTCAGGAGACTCGGACAGTTGATCCGGAGGCATACAACCTCTACCTGAGGGGCAGGTTCCATTGGAATAGGCGGTCTCCGGCCGACTTGCTCCGCGCAGTGGAATACTTCGAGCAATCAATAGAGGTGGATTCGAGTAGTGCGCTCGCCTATGCCGGGCTGGCGGATGCATATGTCCTCTTCCCGCAATACGCCGTCCCGGGCATGTCAAACGCTGATGCGCTTCAGACAGCCGAGCGATTCGCTCGAGCGGCACTCGCACGTGACAGCCTCCTTGGTGAGGCGAGAACGGCGTTGGCTCACATACGGTTCGTTGCGCATCGCGACTGGAGTGGTGCTGAATCCGAATTCCGCCGTGCACTCGATCTCAGCCCGGGATATGCGGTATTGCACCAATGGTATGGCGAGTATCTGCGTGCGAAGGGAAATGTCGAAGAGGGGCTTGCAGAGACAAGACTGGCCCATCAATTGGCGCCACAGGAGCCGTACATCTCAGTGGCGCTTGCGATGGGGCTCTGGTGCGCTCGACGGTACGAGGAAGCGGAGAGTCAGGCCCGATTCACCATCGACGAACTCGATAGCGATTACCTGGACGCCTACTACTCGCTGAGCTTGGCTTTACTCGGACAATCTCGATTCGCCGAGATGGAAGCTGCCGCTGTGGCTGCACGACTACCAGCCGGACTCCCGGCGGGTGTCCGGCGCGCCCTGGAAGATGCCAATCACAGGAATGATGCAGTGCGTAGTATCGCTGCGGCGTCGGGCCAGCTGGACCATTTCAAGACGGCCGCGCTCTACGCGTCGATCGGAGTGGGTGATTCCGCATTTGTCGCGCTCCAGAACGCGGAAGCCCAAGGCGATGTATTTGCATTGATGCTCCTGACTACCGCGCCGATCTTCGATTTCCTGCGTGATGATCCTCTCTATGCGGACCTGGTTGAGCGATTTGGGGTTCCGCGGTAGGGGCCAAAAACGAACTCTGAACATCGAACATTCAACATCGAACACTCAACGGTCGCGTTCGTTTCTATCCGTTGGATGTTGGACGTTCGTCCTTGGATGTTGGATGTTCCTCATCCTCCCCTAGCGCCTCCGGATTTTCCGAAGTAGTCTGAAGTAGGGGAACCAAGGAGGCCCAAATGCCGGTCGCAAAGCTCAAAGAGTTCCTGGACAGTCACAACATCAAGTATGTGACTTTGAGTCATTCTCCAGCCTACACCGCGCAGGCCATTGCAGCGGCGGCACATGTTTCTGGTAGGGAGTTGGCCAAGACGGTGATGGTCAAGATTGATGGAAAGATGGCTATGGCAGTTCTGCCGGCATCATACCAGGTGGACCTGGATCTCATGAGGGAGGCGGTGGGTGCGGACACGGTGGAGATCGCCACCGAAGCAGAGTTCGAAGGGATGTTTCCCGGATGTGAGGTGGGCGCGATGCCACCCTTCGGCAATCTCTACGGTATGGATGTGTTCGCGGCGAAACGGCTCGCCGAAGACGAGGAGATTGTCTTCAACGCCGGATCGCACATTGAGCTGATCAGGCTGGCTTACGCCGATTTCGAAAGACTGGCTCAGCCTACGGTGTTGGCGTTTTCGGCTGTGAAGAGCTGATCGTCAGGGTAGCCACCACCGGGAAGTGATCCGATGGGTAACGGCGGTTTTCGGCCGTCCGTACGATCTCCGCCTGTCGGACCTCCCACTCGCTCGACACGAGCACTGCGTCGATCTTCTCCCCCGTGGTGGCGCCGTCAAATCCGTTGAAGGTGCCCACCTCGGCACGGTTGGGGTGAAGGACGCGAAACGTGTCCCTCAACCCGAGCGGATGTGGTGCATCGGAGCTTCCTTGGTGTGCACGCGCAACTTCGCCGCGCAGATAGCGCATGGCGGAGTTGTCCTCGCCGGCGTTGAAATCTCCCGTCACGATAAATGGATCGTCGTGCTCGCGATTCGAGATGTGAGCCGTCAATAGCTCCACGCTCCGTTCGCGCGATGGTTGTGATTGGTGATCCAGGTGCAAGTTGTATACGTAGAACGCACTCCCTGAAGGCCGATCGGCAAGCCGCGCCCAAGTGCAGATTCGAGGGATGCTGTTGCCCCATGTCGCTGAACCGGGTGTAGCGGGTGTGTCGGACAGCCAGAACGTACCTTGACCCAAGAGAACGAGGCGATCTCTCCGATAGAGGATCGCGGCGTACTCACCGGCAGCGACGCCATCGTCTCGGCCGATCCCGACCTCGGCGTGTTCGGGGAAAAACTCGCGCAGCTCGTCCAGCTGGAACCTCAGAACCTCTTGAGTTCCAAGCACATCGGGAGCGTAGTCACGGATCACCCGGAACACGAGTCCGCGGCGAAGAGGCCAACTGTTCTCCCCATCGTCGGCGGTACCATACCGCAGATTGAAACTCATGATCCGAAGGTCTGGAGTGCGGTGGGTGGGATCTTGGGAGGTTGCGTTTGCGGTGGTACCAAGCAGGCATCCGCAAAGGGCTGGCAAGACCTTCCATAGGGAGGTCATCGCGATTCCAGCGAGTCCCTCGTGACGATGCTCACAGGCACAGCGACCACCGGAGTCGCCGAACCGTCGCGCAAATAGTCAGCCACGGCATGGATGGTGCGTCGCCCTATCGCGACGGGATCCTGCACCGCGTCGGCAACGA
>JBDGYW010000286.1:0-7883 GCA_039588935.1 Gemmatimonadota bacterium
GCTGTAACCCAGAACGGCGGACCACTCGGCGGTACTGGCAACTTCCGACGCGCGACCTTCGAGGGTCGGTGGTATGCTCCTTTGGGCCAGATCGGTGGGAGCGCCGAACTGGGTTCGCAGGGCATTCAGATGGTTCTCGGCTTGACCGCAAAGAGCGGGTTCGTTTGGGGTGACGTGGGGCCGCACTTCCGCCAGTTGTTCTCAATGGGAGGCACTCAATTTGGGATTCCACTGCGGGGCTACGACGAGTTTTCAATAACACCCTTTGGCTTCGATCCGAGGGCGAGTGGCTACTACGCCAACACGGTGGATGCGTTCGGAGGCTCGTATCAAGTCTTCACAGGTGAGATCGGTGCGAGGATCTCACAGGCGCTTTACTTTAGCACATTCGTCGACGCGGGAAACGTCTGGAGAGCGCCGGCTGAGTTCAATCCGACGCAGCTGTTTAGGGGTGTGGGTCTTGGTGTCAGTCTGTTGTCACCTCTCGGTCCGATCGGAATTGACTATGCATACGGGTTTGACCGCCGCGACCTATTTCAGAACCGCGATCCCGGTTGGAAGTTCCACTTCAAGCTGGGCATGATGCAGTAGGCCGCTGCCTTTTGATTTTGACGATTTCTTGACAAGAAACCACACGTACTTGGAGCGAAAAATGGCTCGTTTAGGAAATGCTATTACCATGGTGCTCGTAGCCGCTGGGCTTGGAGTGACTCCGGTGGACGCTGATGCGCAGACGAGTGGCGGCATCGGGTTTGTGAATACCGAGGACATTCTGCGGCAAACACCGGGATACGAAGCCGCAGATTCCACACTCTCAGCTGAGAGAGCGGTGTTTCAACAGGAGGCAAATGCTCTCCAAGCACAACTCGATTCAGCGATGGCCGCCTTCGACCAGCAGCAGTTGGTGCTCAGTCCTCAGGCCCGTGAAGAAAGGTTGACTGAACTCCGTGCCTTGAACGATCGAATTCAGGCCCGTTTGCAGGAGCTGCAAAACCAAGACCAGGAGCGTCAGCGGGAGCTAGTCACACCGCTCGAGGCTCGAATTCAGACCGTGATCGACGGTGTTCGGGCCGAGCGCAATCTCGCGATAGGATTTGATGTGGCAAATCCGAACTCCACGATAATTTCAGCTGATATGACGCTCGACCTCACGGCGCTGGTAATCAGTCGGCTACAAGCTGCAGGGACACCGTAACCGGCGCGGAAGTGTCCGCTTTGAGCCTCACGTCCGGCCACATCGCCGATCTTGTTGAAGGTCGACTGGTCGGCCGGGAGGACATTCAACTCGCCGGGGTGGAGCCATTGGAAACGGCAGGCCCCGGCGATCTCTCGTTTCTTGCCTCGAACAGGTACCTGCCATACTTTCGGCAAAGTAACGCCGGTGCGGTCATGGTTACTGACGATTTTGCGGGCGTGACCCCCGGACCCGGAACCCGTATCGTGGTCACCGATCTGCGCCTGGCGCTGGCACGCGCGCTGTTGGAGATCTTTCCCGAGCCAGCCATCAAATGGGGTGTCGGCTCGACCGCAAGAATCGGTCGTGGTGTACGTTGGACGGGCCGGATCGTCGTTGAATCTGGTGCAGTGTTGGGACAAGACGTGACGCTCGGCCCTGACTGTGTCATCGAGCGGCACGCGGTTGTTGAGGACGGTGCGATTCTCGGCGAGGGGTGCCGCGTTGGAGCGCATGCAGTCATCGGACCTGGTGTGGTCTTAGGTAGCAGGGTTGTCGTGAGGGCAGGAGCGCGAGTTGGGGGAGTCGGGTTTGCATATGCGGTCTCGGGCGATGGCCATGTTCCGCTGAAGCATGTGGGTGGTTGTTTGCTGGAGGATGATGTTGATGTAGGAGCGAACACAACGATCGATCGCGGAAGCATAGGCGATACGGTTATCGGGGCAGGTTCGAAGATCGATAATCTCGTGCAAGTCGCCCACAATGTTCGGATTGGGAGACGTTGTATCATCATGGCACAGGTTGGGTTGGCCGGAAGCACCGTGGTCGAAAATGACGTACTGTTGGCCGGACAGGCAGGGCTTGCCGGGCATCTCAGGGTCGGGCAGGGTGCGCGGGTGGCGGCACAGGCAGGCGTGATCGGCGATGTTCCTGCGGGTGCCACCGTGTCGGGGTACCCCGCGCGGCCGCATCGCGAGGTCCTTCGCCAAGCGGCGGCGTTGCGGAAGATCACTCGACTCACAAGATCATTGGAGCGGATCGTGGAGGCAGATGTCACAGAGTAGACGCTCAATATCGAAATCGGAGACCGTGAGGGGTATCGGTCTTCATTCCGGCTCGGAGACCAGCGTTTGTTTCAAGCCAGCTCCGTCCGGCCACGGGATCGCCTTCAAACGTGTCGACCTTCCGGATGCTCCTGTCGTGAGGGCGACAGTTGATTCCGTGCAAGATTCAGAGCGCCGCATTGCCATTGCAGACGGCGATGCGGTCGTGTACACGATCGAGCACGTGCTCGCTGCCGCGGCTGCACTTCGAGTGGACGACTTGCTCGTTGAGGTGGATGGTCCGGAACCTCCGGTCGGAGATGGCAGCGCCGAGGAGATTCTCAATGCACTTCTTCGTGCCGGCCCAGTTGATATCGAGGGAAATGCCGATGTCATCAAGGTCGGTTCAGCAGTGACTGTAGTCGAGGGAAACGCTACATACATTGTGGCGCCCTGTGAAAAGCTCAGGCTGACAGTCACCATCGAGTGGGACCATGCGTTGATAGGGAGTCAGTCCGGATGCTACGACATAACGCCGGCGGTGTTCTCCGAGTCATTGTCTCGCGCCCGGACCTTTGGGTTTGCGGATGAGGGCGATGAACTACGCTCGAACGGTCTTGCGAAGGGTGCATCCGAATCAACGGTGATCGTCTTGTCGGAGTCTGGCTTGGTTGGAACGGATCTAAGGTGGTCAGACGAGTTCGTTCGACACAAGGCAGTCGATCTGCTAGGAGATCTCGCGTTGCTCGGTGCACGGCTGCAAGCTGATGTGATCGCATTCAAGCCCAGCCACAAGGGAAATGTGGCTCTCGCCCGTGTCATCGAACGGCTGGTTGCCTCCGATGCGCCTCCGGTCATGGGAATTCAGGAGATACTTGACGCACTGCCACATCGATACCCAATGCTCCTCGTCGACCGAATTGTGGAGATTGAGCCCGGGAAACGCATTGTCGGTATCAAGAACGTCACGATCAACGAGCCGTTCTTCCAAGGGCACTTCCCCGACCATCCCGTTATGCCCGGCGTACTGGTCGTAGAGGCAATGGCGCAAGCCGGCGGGATGATGTTGATGGGGGCGTTCGAGAATCCCGAGGACAAGGTCGTGTACTTCATGTCGATCGACAAGGTGAAGTTCAGAAAACCCGTTGTCCCCGGAGATCAGATTCGCTTTGAGCTAAAAATGCTGCACTTCCGCGGCAGGAACTGTCGAATGAGCGGTGTCGGGTACGTGGATGGCAAGCCGGTCGCCGAAGCGGAGATGATGGCGCGCGTCATGGAAAGATGAGCTCCCGAATCCACCCCACGGCAATCTTGGAAGAGGGGGTGGACCTCGATTCCGATGTGACAATAGGCCCTTACGCCCTGATCGGTCCGCGGGTCGAGATCGGCTCCGGCACGTCCATTGGACCACACTCCGTTGTCGAGTGCAACACTCGACTCGGGCGCGGGTGTTCGGTTGGAGTGGGGTGTGTCCTGGGTGGTGCTCCTCAAGATCGGAAGTACAACGATGAGGAGACCTGGTTGGAGATCGGAGATAACACCCAGCTGCGCGAGTATACGACAGTCAACCGCGGTTCTGCGGCGCGCGGCAAAACATTGATCGGCGCAGATTGTCTGCTCATGACATACGTGCACGTCGCTCACGACTGCGCGCTGGATGATGGAGTTATTCTAGCCAACGCCGTGCAACTCGCAGGACACATTCACATCGGGTCTTGTGCCTATGTCGGCGGTCTTACACCCGTACACCAGTTCGTGAGAATAGGAACCCACGCCTTCGTTGGCGGGGGGTCGAGATTGCCGCAGGATGTCCCGCCTTTTTCGCGAGCAGCCGGAAATCCCTACAAGTTGTACGGAATCAACACACTCGGCTTGACCCGTGCGGGTTTTGACGACGAAACGCGTGCGGCCCTGAAGCATGCCTACCGACTCCTGTTCAATTCCGACATGACTCGAACAGACGCGGTGGCTGAGTTGAGGGAGGCAAGCGCGGATGTTCCCGCTGTGCTCGAATTGGTTGATTTTGTACTTGGATCGGAACGGGGGATGCTGGTCTGAGGCGTATACTCGTTTCTGCATGCGAGGCGTCGGGGGAAGCTCATGCCTCGTTGCTCGTTAGAGTACTCAAAGAACGGCTTGCCGACACCGTGATCGACGCAGTAGGCGGATCATCCATGGCTCGAGCGGGTGCCAATGTAGTTGAATCACGGGATAGTTTCTCGGTGATGGGTCTAGCAGAGGGACTTGGGACGATTCCGGCGCATTTGCGAGCACTCATGCGTTTGAGGAAGCGCTTTGCAGCCGGGCTCTACGATCTGGTCATTCTCGTTGACTACCCGGGTTTTCATCTCAGGGTTGCCGCAGCTGCCGCCGACTTTGGGGTTCCCGTTCTTTACTACATTGCGCCTCAGCTTTGGGCTTGGGGGTCGTGGCGCCTGAGGGCGATTCGCAAGTACGTTCAGCAGGTGGCGGCTGTATTGCCGTTCGAAGAAGACTACTACAGAAGCCGAGGAGTGATCGCGGATTTCGTAGGGCACCCGCTGCTTGACCGGAACGAACTCCCGTCGATCGCCGAAGCGAGAGCTTCCTTGAATTTGCCCGACGAAGTCACGGTTCTGGGATTGCTGCCCGGTTCCCGAAAGTCTGAGGTCAATAGACTCTGGCCGTGCTTCCGCGATGCAGCAAAGAGGCTCTCCGAGTCTCAGCCTTCGCTGCGGGTGTTGGTGGCTGCTGCCGACGAGATTGACTATCCAGGTGAATCAGAGTTTCAATACTGCCGTATGAACTCGACGACGGTCCTCGCCGCCGCCGATGCGGTCTTGTGCAAATCCGGTACGGCGACACTAGAAGCAGCAATCGCCGGGACGCCGATGGTTGTAGCGTATCGGATGCATCCAATGACCCATGCGGTCGCAAGAAGGGTGGTCCGAGTACCTCACGTTGGTCTGGTCAACCTGATCGCCGAACGCGAAGTGTGCCCGGAGTTCCTTCAATCTGATGCCACACCGCAGGTGTTGGCGAGGGCTGTAGCTCCGCTGCTGGATGCAGGAAGCGAGGAGGCCTCACTTCAGCGACGGGCCTTTGTCGAGGTACGGTCGAGGCTGGGTGGTTCTGGGGCGACCCAGAGAGTGGCAGAAATGGCCGAACGGATGGTGGCCTGATGAAGTCCGTTCTCGAATGCGCCGCCACGGGCATCGTGAGACTGCTGGCCAGCACATGGCGACTCGAAGTGCATGGGGATGCCCACGTCAGCCAGTTGAGGGAGACTGGTGTGCCCGTGGTCTTCACAGTCTGGCACGCCTTCCTTTTGCCACCGCTCTGGCACCGACGGGGAGAAGGCATCACGCTTCTGGTCAGTGACCACGGTGATGCAGGGTACCTTGTGCGCGCAGCGCTACGATTGGGATACGAGGTAGTGCGGGGCTCGAGCACGAGGGGAGCCATAAAGGGTGCGAAAGGGATTCTGCGAACGCTTGGTGTGGGTGGTGATGTGGCACTTACCCCCGATGGACCGACGGGGCCAGCTCGGGTCGCGAAACCGGGAGCGGTGGCCGTCGCTGCGCGCGCGGGGGCGGCAATCGTGCCGATAGGTGCCGGGGCGTCGTCGTGGTGGCGGATTGGATCCTGGGATGACTTCTCGATACCTCGACCGTTTGCTCGCGTTCGGATAGTGTACGGTCAGCCAATGCTGATGGAGACACGGTCGAACCAGGCAGAGGAGGGCTCAGACGGTGCGCTGGGCAAGCGCCTGGAAGCTGCCACGGAACTTGCAGCATGCTGATTGCGCGCTGGCTATGGGGGGGGGATTCGTTCTCAGCGCGGCTGGTCCGTGTTGCTCTCATCCCACCGTCGATGTTATTCCGTGGAATCGCCGCCGCGCGCACGCGTGCTTACCGAAGTCGGTTCTTGCACTGCGAGTCGGCGCATGTACCCACGATTGCCGTTGGAAATCTCACGGTCGGGGGCTCGGGCAAGACACCGATTGCGGCGTGGATTGCGGAGTATTACTCGCGATCCGGTTTGACGCCAGGCATTGTGCTCAGGGGTTATGGTGGCGATGAGGGAGCGGTACATCGAAAGCTCGTGCGGGGAGCTATCGTGATTGAAAATCCCGACCGACTCGCCGGTGCCTCGAGTGCCGTGTCCGGAGGGGCAGAAGTGATCGTACTCGACGATGCATACCAACGTCTTGATATTGAACGCGACCTGAACATCGCGGTTGTGAGTGCAGAATCCGGGGAGTCGTCGAGATGGACTCTTCCGGCAGGGCCGTGGCGCGAGGGATGGCGAGCACTTCGGCGGGCCGATCTGGTGATCGTCTCTCGGAAACGCGCAACCGTAGGTGCGGCGGACGCCATGATGCAACGAGTGGAGGAGGAGATTCCCGATCGTCCGGTGGCCGTCGCACGACTGGGCATTGCAGGCTTCCACGGGCTTCTGAGCGGCGCGCAGATTGAGGCTTCGGGAATAGATGGAGCGAATGTTGTGGTCGCGGCCGGCATCGCGGATCCACACTCCTTCGCCTGCCAATGTCGGGCCCTAGGGGCCAAGGCTAGACTCATTCCGTGGCGCGATCATCAGAATCTCTCTGATCGTGATCTGCAAGAGCTGGCGTTCCTCGGCCGTGGGTCTGATTTCACGATCGTCACCGAAAAAGACGCTGGGAAAATGCGAGACCGATGGCCGAAGGGACACGACGAGCCGATAGTTGCTGAACTCGATTTGGCATGGGAAGGGGGCGGTGAGATCGTGGAGGCCATGCTGGATGCCGCAGTGGCAGATGTTCAGCAAGTAGTGGCATGCGCGTAAGATGGTTTTCTACGTCGTTGCCGTCGGTCGTATGAGAGACAACTCGATTCGTGATGCCTGTTTGGAGTACGCGGGTCGCGTTGGGCACCACTTTAAGCTTCGGGTAATTGAGGTGAAAGACGGTGGTCGTGCCGACAAACACGCTGCGGCAGCTCGAGAAGACGAAGGAAAGTCTCTGGCCAAGGCCATTCCGGAAGGGGCACGGATCGTAGCGTTGACACGGAACGGGAATGCAGAAACCAGTTCTAGGTTTGCAGAGCGAATAGGCAAGTGGCGCGATCAGGGAGTGGACGTTGCGTTCGTCGTCGGCGGCGCTCACGGCATTGCTGAGGAACTGCTGACGCGGGCAGACCATCGGATGAGTGTATCGCATATGACGTTTCCCCATGAGATGGCTCGGCTGATGTTGTTGGAGCAGGTTTATCGGGCATGTACCATCTTGAGGGGTGAGCCTTATCACAAAGGTGGTTGAGTTTTGGCAGAGTGGTTCCAAAAGTGGTTCGGTGAGACATACTTGGAGATGTATCCGCATCGCGACGCGAAGGATGCGGCTGCTGTGGTTGGGCTCATTTCAGAATTGGTCACTTTGGAAGACGGGCGTGTGCTCGACCTCGCATGTGGACCGGGGCGCCACTCCGACCTGCTCAGAGGCAACACTGGCCGAGTTGTCGGCCTCGACCTGTCGTTGCCGCTGCTTCGCCGAGCGCGCGAAGACTATGCACCACCAATTTCTGTTGTTCGCGGCGATATCAGGAGGCTGCCGTTCGCAACGTCGAGTTTCGGAGTTGTCGTGAACTTGTTCACTAGTTTCGGATATTTCGAAACAGATGCGCAGCATCGTGTGGTTCTACAGGAGG
>JBDGYW010000287.1:0-7852 GCA_039588935.1 Gemmatimonadota bacterium
TACTTCAGTGACGGCCTTACAGAGGAAGTCATATCGGATCTCTCGATGGTTCCTGCGTTGCAGGTGATCTCACGGAGCTCGGCTATGACGTTCAGGGGATCCAACAAGAAGATCCCTGAGATCGCGAAGGGGCTGAATGTCCGATATGTGCTCGAGGGCAGTGTGAGGAAGGCAGGAGACAGGCTACGCATCACAGCCCAGCTGATCGATGCCACAAGCGACATACATATATGGGCGAACAAGTACAGTGGAACGCTCGAGGATGTATTCGACTTTCAGGAGCAAGTCTCACGTGGCATTGTCGAGGCGCTCAGGGTGCGATTGACTGCCGAGCAAGACAGAAGAATCGCCGAACGACCGATCGACAATGTAGCCGCATACGATGCCTACCTGCAGGCGAGCCGGGAAATAATTGGTGGAGCCACCGCTGATGCACTAGGTCGGGCTACCCGACTGCTTCAAAACGCCCTCGACATGGTCGGTCCTAACGCGCTCATCTATGCCGGAATGGCATCTACGCACTGGCAATATGTAAACATTGGGCTTATGCAGGAAGACGGGATAGCGCTGATGGACGAGTACCTGGGCAAAGCATTGGCGTTAGACTCCGAGTTGCCAGAGGCAAACGCAATTCGCGGGATGGCTGACATTGCCTTCCACGGGTGCCCACAGGATGCCGCTCGCAGATTCAAGGAAGCATTGGCGGTCAAGCCGAATGAGCCGAATGCTCTCCCGTTCTTGGGTTGCGCGTACATCACTTGCGGAAAGATGGATGCCGCGGCCTCTGTAGTCGACCGACTTTCGCGAGTGGACCCTTTGACTTGGTTCACGCATTGGCTCAAGGGAGCGGTACATTTCTACGCGGGCAGATACGAACTCGCACTAGAGGATTACCGCACACTGTACGAGCTGTGGCCGGACCATTTTGCAGGACAGCTATTCTACGCCTTGGAGTTGACTCACAATGGGGACAACAAGCTGGCCATTGAGATTCTGAACCGCGCCACTGCTACAGAGTCTGCGCACGGCTTTGTGAAGATGCTGAAGCACGCGTTGCTTGGTGATAAGGAGCAGTTCGATCGCGAGCTGACGCCCGAACTGCAAAAGACCGCCGCCAGGGACCCAGATTGGTCGTACCACGTTGCCGTGATGCATGCGCTGCTAGGCGTGCATGAGGAGACGCTGCGCTGGATAGAGCAGGCAGCCTCGCGCGGTATGATTAACTACCCACTGCTGGCAGAGCTGGATCCATTTCTCGACGACGTTCGCGGCGACGAACGCTTCAAGAAGCTGATGGTGCGGGTGAAGAAGGAATGGGAGGAGTTCGAGGTCTAATGACTGACGCCCTCTCCCACCTCAAGAGCGCTCTATCCGACCGCTACACCATCGATCGGGAAATCGGTCGCGGTGGGATGGCCACGGTATATCTCGCAGAGGATCTCAAGCATCACCGCAAGGTAGCGGTGAAAGTGCTGAGGCCCGAACGGTTCCTGCATCAGGATGCTAGGCGGAGGAAAACCAGAATCCTACAGTGACTATGCCCTAATTGTGGGACGATTCCTCCCAAATCTGCATCTCTGCCACCCTGAACAGCTGGTCTGCTGATTGAAGGATCTTCGAACGCAGGCGGCTGGGATAATCTGGGCGTTGCTCCAGGAACTCTCGAACGATTGTGACAGCGTCGAGCGTATTGTGGTTGCCCAGTGTTGTGTCTAGCCATCGCTTCGGGAAGAAGATGTCACCTGTGCGTTGGATTTCCTCCACCAATTCCAGACTCGGCAACATGTATTTCTCTGATTCGTGGATCCTGAGCGGATGGTGCAGGAACCCAACACCCGTCAAAACCCACGGCTCGTGTTCACGGTTTCGCGGATCCCGCAGCGATTGGAAGAAGGAATCGCGAACTGCGGGATTGCCTGAGAGAGCGGGCATCGAAAACTCGAAGCTGGCTTTCCTGTCTGGATTTCCGACCCGTTCGAGTTGGGCGGCGAGGATTTCCTCGGTATCAGGTACTCCCC
Source organism: Gemmatimonadota bacterium (assembly GCA_039588935.1). GTDB lineage: Bacteria > Gemmatimonadota > Gemmatimonadetes > Gemmatimonadales > GWC2-71-9 > JBDGYW01. Next base: position 2,019 of record JBDGYW010000287.1, read on the forward strand.
GCAGCGCCAGCTGCTGGGCCATTCGAGTGAAATCACGTTCGGCGAGAGGCAATCCTTCGATGCTCAGATCACCATCCCAAATCCGACGGATTCTGTTCACCCCCGTGGCGGTCGAGAAAACGGTACTGTATGTGCTGAAATACGTGGCCTTCAAACTGGTGTTGTCGGCATCTTCCATCAGATCCCACAACAACGATTCCAAGTCCGGAGCGAGGTCGGCGCGGTCCGTCCCGTTTGTCATGTCCCAGTAGGCGGTGCTGAGATACCCGAGGATCCTACCGACGTTCAGTTCCTCCGGCTCCTCAGGAAGCGCGCGCATCGCGACATCGATGAACCGGCCTGGAAGTACATCTCCCTCCAAGACAGCATCCCACAGAGTAACCCACGCGGCGCTTCTGGTCAGTGCATCGTCGATCGCTGGAAGGTCAGCGAGCAGCTGCTCGCGGCTGGCGTCATCGAGTCTGAATAGGCCGTATCCAAGACCCTCGCCTGACGCAAGCACGAAGTTGGGTGCGGGAATACCTTCAGCGTCTTCGACCTCAACAGTCTCCGTCTCCATATGGACCGGGATCGTCGCGATGCCTGACTCTGTACCCACCGCCACGCGTAGGTGCTGACTCCACACTCGGCCCTCACCCTTGGGATCTGACTGAACAAGTCGCAGCGAGCTTATTCTCCCGTCTGTGACGGATAGCTCGGTGGCGATTGTTGGCCGATCGGGTTGGTCTACCCAGATTTCGCTCCAAGTCTCTAGATCTTCCTCACAGATTGGATCGAGGATTTCGATGAGGTCCGACCATGTGGCATTCCCGTAGCTGAAAGTTGACAGGTACTCGCGGATACCCTGGCGAAACGCTTCTTCCCCTGCAACGAGTTCCAGCTGCCTCATGACAATCGGTGCCTTCTGGTAGATGATGGCGCCGTACAGGGTGCCGGCATTCATCATGTTGTCCAAATCCTGGCGAATGGGGTTTGCTCCCTCCGTGCGATCCACGGAATAGGCAGCTGGGTAGTGACCAAAAAAGCGAAGCTCGTGGTCGATCTCGGGAAACGATGGATTGACAATCTTGGCGGCCATGAGATTCGCAAACACTTCTTTCATCCACACATCATCAAACCAGTTCATTGTTACCAGATCACCGAACCACATATGAGCGGTCTCGTGTGCAATCAGTCCAGCCCTTCCGAGTTCTGCGCTTTGAGTCGCGGATTCATCCAGGAACAGACGCGAGGCCCGGTACAGAATCGCGCCCGCATGTTCCATCCCGCCGTACTGGAACGATGGGATCGCAACGAAATCGAACTTTTCGAACGGATACGGGATGGCCGTGTATTCCTCCAACCACTCCAGTGCGGTTCCGTGGAGATCGAAAATCATTTCCCGATTTCGGGCAACCTTCTCTGCGTCGGTCTCCCTATGGAACATCTGCATCACTCTCCCGGCTCGCTCCGCGGTCTCGACCTGGAACTCGCCTGCCGCGAATGAGAACAGGTAGGTGCTGAGAGGGTTGGTGGCACCAAACACATGTGTTACGCGATTCCCAGCCGTGTCGCTATTAACCAGTGGCCCGTTGGCAACTGCTCTCCATGTACTTGGAGTCGTCAAAGTGAGTTGGTAGATCGCCTTTATGTTCGGCTGGTCGAAGGTCGGAAACGCCGTCGCTGCCCTGTCCGGAACGAATAGCGAATACAGGAACTCGGGATTGCGGTTCAACGACATATCGCCGGCAAGAAACTCGATCTGGATTGCGTTGTTACCACGCACCAACGCAGAAGCAGGCACGACAATATGTCCGCTCTCAATCTCAGACTGGATCTCCTCCTCGGACACTCGCACTGCCAGTACGTCCTCAGGCTGTGTGCGGAAATCGCAAACCAGCGGATTCGATGCGTCGCTGAGCGTCAGATGCACGGTCTCCCTGCCCAGAATTCGCTCATCCATCGCCTCCGGGATCTCAAAAACAACCTCGTATCGCACGTCCGAGATTGTCCTAGCGCGGTGTTCGGCCAGAGCCCACGAGACTCCGGGAGATATGTCAGGACCGCTTGGCTGGCAGGCCGTGACAAATAGCGAGAGTAGTGGGAGTAGCGATACCTGCCGCTTTGCCCCAAACCCAAACACTCTTTTTTCACTGATCATCTTCTGTCTCCGGGGTATCTGCCAAGCATTTCGCTGTACTGACGATCTCCTACTGCCTCATACTGCCTACGGTCGCGAATGTGTCACGAAGTGTCAACTTTGCCATCAAAACGCTTCACCCCGATGTCATCCGTCAATTCGATGTTCGCGCGAGTGGGATGCTTGGGGTGGATACCCGCGCCACTCTGGCGCGCGCGCACTCTGGCGGTCCCCCGATTCCTGCTGCATCTTAGCCGAATATTGCTGAGGCCACCTTTGACCGAGTTAAGGAAGCACTGGCTGACCGCTACGCCATACAGTAGAAAAGCCTGCCATACAGCCGTGCGTCTCGCGCGGAAAGACCGAGCAGGTCGAGACGCGCCGACCGCACATACTGCGCACGAAAGGAGAACGAGAGATGGCCTCGCCTTCTCAGACCAAACGCTCTTGGGCTGTCGTTCTGGCGCTCCCATTCGTCCTCGCGCCGGTCAGCAGCCTAGCGCAGCCGCGCCCCTACGATCAACGCGTCGAGATCCGCCGCACCGCCTACGGAGTCCCCCACATCTTGGCCGAGGACTTGGGGGCAGTGTTCTTCGGACTCGCATATTGCCACGTGGAGGATTATGGCCAGCGCGTTGTCGTCGGTTTGATCAGAGGACGAGCGGAGCTCGCCCGTTATTTCGGACCCGATTCCCTCGATTCCGATTTTCGCAACCGCCACACCTTTGAGCGCGCCCAAGAAACGTATCACCTCCTGGACCCGGATATCCGGGAGGTCTTCGAGGGCTACGCCGCCGGCGTGAACCACTACATCAGGCTCCATCTCGAGGAATTCCCTGATTGGGTGAAGCCCTTGTTCAGCGGACGCGACGTCGCCGCTCTCTGGATCGAGACGGTAGAATGGGGCAATGTGCGCAGCGTCCTGAGACGGCTCGCTGAGAAGCGCTCGCAGTCCGCGACGATCGATAGCCCGACCGAGGCGGGGTCCAATGCCTGGGCCTTCGCGCCCCGTCGCACCAAGTCGGGCAATGCCATAATGCTGCGCAACCCCCACCTTGACTGGGAGGCCGGCTACTACGAGGCCCAGCTCACCGTCCCCGGGGTCATCAACTTCTACGGTGACTTCCGCGTCGGTTACCCGCTCTTCTACAACGGCGGCTTCAACGAGAACCTGGGTTGGGCAACCACGAACAACGATCCCGACCTGGAGGAGGTCTACGCTCTGCAGGTCGATCCAGATCGGCCGGACCACTACCTCTTTGACGGCAGCTCGGTACCGCTTCGCCGCGAGACGATAACGCTGGAATTCAAGAACGGCCAGGGAATGAGCCGCGAGACACGTGAGTTCTGGCACACGTCTCTGGGACCTGTTGTGGAGCGCCGTGACGGCAAGATCTACGTGGTCCGCGCCGCCGGTAACGGCGAGTACCGGATGGCTCTGCAGTTCCTGCGTATGATGCAGGCCTCGAATCTGGAGGAATGGAGAGACGCCATGCGAATGCGGGCTCAGCTGGCCTCGAATTTCACCTATGCGGACGCCGACGGAAACATCATCTACCTCTGGAACGCCACGATTCCCTCACTCCCCCATGAATCCGGCGGTGATACTGCGGCGGTTCCCGCAGCGGCCTCAACCGACGTGTGGACGGAAATCGTCGAATTCGAGGGCCTGCCGCAGCTCCGCAATCCGAGGGGTGGTTACCTGCACAATGAGAACGACCCCTTTCATTACGCAAACCTCAATCAACCATTTGATGCCGATGCATCTCCGCCGAATTTCCCCGATCAGTTACTCCGCCTGCGCAGCCAGCACAGCCTCGAGCTGATCCACGACAGCGGTAAGTTCAGCCTCGAGGAGGTCGTCGCGCTGAAGCATAGCCTGCGGATGCTGCTGGCGGATCGCGTGAAATCCGACCTGGTCGCCGCGGTGCGCAGCTCCGATCCCGAACCGGAAGTCGCCTCTGCCATCGATCTCATCGAGGCCTGGGACAACACCGTGGCACCAGCCAGTCGTGGTGGTGTTCTCTTCAAGATCTGGTTCGAGCGTTACTGGATCGGCGAAGAGCGCGATGAGTCCTTCAATTTCCGAGATGCGTGGGACGCGGCGTTCCAGCACCCCTGGAGCCCCGGAGAACCCACCAGCACGCCCCGAGGCCTGAGCGATCCGCAGCGTGCCGCCGAAGCATTCACTTGGGCCGTCGGAGAAACGAAGGAACGCTTCGGAGGCTGGGACGTCAGCTGGGGTGAGGTACACAGGGTTCGCATCGGCGAGGTAGATGTCCCGGTGGGTGGCTGTTCGGGCCTTCTGGGCTGCTTCCGGGTGCTGTGGTTCGAGGAGGACGAGGATGGCAAGCTGGCCGTCGCCGGCGGAGATGGATGGGTTCTTGCCGTCGAGTTCGGTAAGCAGCCGCGCGCCTACTCGATTCTCGCCTACGGTCAGAGCTCGAAGGAAACTTCACCACACTCCAACGACCAGGCCGGGATGTTTGCACGCCATGAGATGAAGCGCGTCGCCTTCTCAGAGGACGAGATAGAGGAGCAGCAGATCTGCAGATACCGGCCGGGAGAGGAGCAGGGTCAGATACGTTGACCCACGGGCTGCGCCGAGGTCGCGCGTTCGAATCCCACGTTCCGATTCGGTAAGCACCATCTGACAAAGACTTGCTGGATCGGGATTTGGTGCCTGCAAACTGGTGGGGTCTGTTTGGGGCGTGCGTTTCTCAGCGAGATCGGCCAACGCGGCACTATCGCTGGACCCGTGACGCTCGCCTATCGTTGATTTCTGCTGCATCTTATCCCCGATGACTGACCAGCTCAAGCGTCTGACGGAGGCCCTCTCCGACCGCTACACCATCGAGCGGGAACTTGGTGCTGGCGGCATGGCTACCGTGTATCTCGCTCAGGACCTGAGACACGAGCGACAGGTCGCAGTGAAGGTGCTGCGACCTGACCTTGCCGCGGCATTAGGCCCTGACAGGTTTCTGCAAGAGATCAGGATCGCGGCTCAACTGCAGCATCCGAACATTTTGGCGCTCTATGACTCGGGTGAAGCCGACGGCTTCCTCTTCTACGTGATGCCCTACGTTGAGGGCCTCTCGTTGCGCGACAAGCTGGCGAAAGAGGGCGAGCTGCCGATCGGCGAGTCAGTGCGAATTCTCCGTGACGTGGTTGATGCCCTCACTGAAGCACACGAACGCGGTGTCGTGCATCGGGACATCAAGCCCGAGAACATTATGCTCCGCGGCCGTCACGCTCTGGTGACCGATTTCGGTGTTGCAAAGGCGGTGAGCGAGGCGACGGGCCGAGAGCAGCTCACCACGGCAGGTGTCGCACTCGGCACACCTGCTTACATGGCTCCCGAACAGGCTTCTGCCGATCCGCATCTAGATCAGCGCGTGGACATCTACGCCGTTGGTGCGGTGGCGTATGAGCTGCTCGCAGGGCGTCCGGTTTTCATGGGCACCACACCGCAGATGATCCTGTCAGCTCACATGACCGAACCGCCGCAGCCGGTGACGAAGCATCGCGACACCGTGCCTGCCGCACTCGAGTCGGTGGTTATGCGCTGCTTGGAGAAGCGACCCGCGGACCGCTGGCAGAGCGCCGAAGAGTTGTTGCCACAGTTAGAGGCGCTCACTACTCCAAGTGGTGGTGTGACGCCGACGGGGACACCGCCGGTTGACCGTGTGGCAAAGCGTCGCTGGGTGATCGCGGC
>JBDGYW010000288.1:0-7845 GCA_039588935.1 Gemmatimonadota bacterium
ACCGGAGTGGAGAGCCGCTCATATCGACAGACTGCAACGCCTGGTAGAGCGGGATAAGAACCACGCGTCGGTGATAATGTGGTCGCTCGGCAATGAAGCGGGAGATGGTGAGAACTTCGTCGCCATGTACGATTGGGTGAAGGAACGTGATCCCTCACGCCCGGTGGCCTACGAGATGGCGGATCTCAGAGATCACACGGACGTGTTCTTCCCCATGTACTCTCGCGTGCACATCCTCGCTGACTACGCGGCCGAGCTTCGGGATCGCCCGTTGATCCTATGCGAGTACGCGCACGCGATGGGGAACAGCGTAGGCAACCTGATCGACTACTGGAACCTCATCTACAACGAGGACCATCTGCAGGGCGGGTTCATCTGGGACTGGGTCGATCAGGGCATTCCTCTAGAGAGAGATGGACGTACCGCTTGGGGTTACGGTGGCGACTTCGGGCCGGGCCACCACGGTGGGAATTTCGTCATCAACGGATTGGTGGCACCCGATCGAACGCTCAATCCGCACGCATGGGAGGTAAAGAAGGTCTATCAGCCGATCGCGATACGTGCGCTTGACCTGGTTACGGGAGAGTTGGAGATCGTCAATCGGTTCGACTTTCTCTATCTGAGCTGGTTCTCCATGCGATGGGACATCTTGGCGGGCACCGATACAATTGCGCGTGGAGTCGTGACTGACCTCGAAGGAGCGCCACACTCCAACGTTCCGGTTCGGATCCCTCTACCGTCGATTACCCCCGAACCAGGTGTCGAGTATTTCCTAAACGTACGGTTCTTCGCCGTCGATGCCGCAGAGGGCGCAGGGGGTGCAGAGCAGGCAGAGGGCGCAGTGATTGCGTGGCAACAATTTCTGCTACCGGTCTACGCCGAGAGAATCTCGGTCGATGTCCACAGGACTGCCAAGATCACATACACCGTCGCTGATAGTCAGCTAGTCCTCACGGGCGAAGCTCGAGACTTCGAGTTGGTCTTCGACCTGACAACGGGTACGATCGCTTCGTACCGGTATCAGGACACCGACCTCTTACGCACCGGTCCCGAGCCCAACTTCTGGCGTCCGCCGACCGACAACGACTACGGTAACGAGATGCCGCGGCGCCAGGGAGTGTGGCGCTACGCCGCGCGCGACCGCACAGTGAGCAGTGTGGAGCACTGGCAGAATTCGGACCGCGACGTCGAGATCTACGTGACTTCGCGGCCCGCCGCGGGTGATTCGAGACTGGTCACGAAGTACCAGGTGTTCGGCACCGGTGAGGTAGTGATCACAAATACGTTCAGGCCCGGCACTGTAGACATTCCCGACCTGCCCAAGTTCGGCATGACACTCACGCTGCCGAGGCCGTTCGGCCAGGTGGAGTGGTTGGGGCGCGGGCCGCACGAGAGCTACTCCGATCGTAAATCCGGTGCGGCGGTTGGCATGTATCACCGAACCATCGAGGAGATGTCGTATCCATACATACGTCCCCAAGAAACCGGCAACCGAACCGACGTGCGCTGGATTGCCCTCACCAACGAAGACGGCATCGGTCTGTTGGCGGTTTGCGATTCACTGATGAACGTGAGCGCGATGCTCTACGCGGACGAAGATCTCGACGAGGGCGATACGTACACCTACCGCCACGCGTTCGATCTGGAACCTCGCGACTACGTGACGCTCGATCTCGACTACGGGCAAATGGGACTCGGCGGAGACACATCGTGGGGCGCGCGCCCGCACCGGCAGTATCGGCTGCCGGCAAAACGATACGAGTATCGAGTACGCCTGCTTCCGTTCGGGCCTGGGGATAGAACACCGAGCGAACTGGCTCGGGACAGAGGTCCGCGGCACGGGGGGTAGCAAAGAGCCTTCCCAATTGACTCAAGCGAGAGGGTGTGCACCGATGTCGAGAATCGGTCGGCGTGAGTTTTTGAAAAAGGGTGCCGAGGGAGCGGCGTTGGTGACTTTGCCGGTCCTGACGTCACGTAACGAGAAGGGTCACCAACACCCGGCATCAGTGAAAATGGGAAGGGGGAAACGACCCCCAACAGATAACCCCACTCTCTTCAACCTCGTGCTGGTTTCCGATTCACACGTGCGGCTCGAACACAACGATCCTCAGAATCTCTATCCCTCCGATCAGTTTGCCAACGATAAGAACCGCTACGTGGTGGAGCAGATCAACAAGGTCAATCCCGATCTGGTGATACATCTGGGCGACATCCCTCACACCATCCCTTCTTCAGAAAATCACGATCAAGCAATGCGTAATGCCCATGGCATATACAAGGGTGGCATCAACAGCGATTTGTACGTTGTCCCGGGCAACCACGATATCGGAAACAAGCCCAACGCCTTCACCTCTTCACCGATCATGGATGAGAGCAGCGATGATGTGTTCCAGAGGTATTGGGGGTCTACGTATTCGTCCTTTGACTACGAGGACTGCCACTTTCTGTTGCTGAGTTCTTCGGTATTGAATTCCGGTCTGCCTCTGGAGGCCGAGCAACGATCGTGGATGTTGGAAGACCTCGAGAGAAATCGCGAGACGGGGAAACGGCTCTTCTGGTGTATGCACCATCCACTGTTTCTAAACCGTCCCTCTGAAATCGAACACTACGACAACATCGGAGAACCGGCACGTTCATGGCTGCTGTCGTTGTTGGGTACGTATGATGTGGAAGCAGTATTCTGCGGTCACGCCCACAACTACTTCTACAACGTCTACGGGAACACCGATATGTATGCGTTGCCGTCGGTGACGTTCGTCAGGCCGGATTTCAGCGCCATGTTTCACGTAGCCCCGGCAGACAAGGAAAACGGGCGGGACGATGTAAACAAACTGGGCTTTTCTTCACTGGACATACACCAGGATGGGCACAGGCTTTCCTCCATTCGCACCTATGGATTGACAGAGGAGCGGGACGACACCGTCATTTCGCAGCCGATATCTTTGTCGACCGTTGCCCAAGAAAGAATCGCGTCCGGTGTGGGAACATCTCTGCGTCACACCTGGGCGAAGACCATCTATATGCCTTGTGACAGTCTGGACGAGTTTACCCGAAAGCCGATACGGAATGACTACTTGCTGCAGGCTCTCGAGGAGCTGGACATAACAAAGCTTCGAATCCCGGTAGGAGACTTGGCGGATGAAGAGACCCTGGACAGGATACGGGTATTGAGACGGCTGGGGTATGAATTCACGCTTTTCAGCATTGGGATCCCGACTCGCTTTGTGAAAGACGTAGTCTCTGCAAATGAAAACCTGGTGGACGCCTGGGAAGTCACCGTTCCTCGTGTGCAGATGCGAGACGCAATCGTGCAGCTTAGGGAGGTCAAGAGAGGCGCGGACATCGCCGTTTTCCTCTCAACGCTCGATACTCTCGCCGATCAAAAGCAGGAAGAGGACTATGAATTCTCTCACTTCCCTACCCATGGATTCAAGTTGAGGGAGCTCGAATTCCTGCGGGCATTTTTGGACCAATACGATGCCACTGAGGTATTGGATGGCTTCGTATTCAGCGTCAATGCGGAAATGCAGATATTCGAGAGCATTCAGCGGGTTGAGGAAATGGTGGCTCAGTTCCAGATGCGTGGAGTGGTTCACCTGAACATGCCGAGGCGAACAGAGGCGATACGGTTTGCCGATGACATCGAGATCGCGCGTGTCGTTGGTGAGGCACTGATTGCCTCCTTGGCGGTAGAGAACATCGATGTCTTCCTGGATACGCTGGTCGATCACGACCGAGGGTATTTCCCCCGGAACGGATTGATGGACAGGAGATACAATCCCCGTCTGGCATATCACGTATTTCGCCATCTGTTTCGAGCTGTCTCCGGTGATCGTGACAGTCTCGACATTAGTGCGATAAGCACAGACTCCGGCATACCAGCCTTTGACGTACGATCGCCCGAATTCCGTTGTGTTTTGGTCTTGCCGGAAGGTGAACCGCATTCAATTGAGCTGGAGTTTGCCACAGTCATCGAGGTGGGCGAAGACACCCTGCAGAGCATGGACCTGCTTACCGGTAGAATGAAGGACGTTGAGGTGATGGTTCTCAGCAGTAAGAAGCTGGCCTTGGAAACCAACACGGAATTGTCTACGCCGTTCCTGTTGGTGTTCAGATAGGAGTAGCAGTCGGTATCAGTTCACAACGGCCGGCAAGATGGATTGGTCAAGAAGCTCTATCAGGAATTCCATCTGCTGCCAGTCGTCCGTTTCCGTGAGAGCGTTCATCGTCGATACGACTACCATATCCGCGGTAGGTATTACCACGATCCACTGTCCTCCGAAACCCGACGCGAAGTAGAGTGGGTAGTCCCTGACCGTACCGGTCCACCACTGGAATCCGTACCCCACACTGTCCATCTCCTCCCAGGGTTCCGTGTAGGCGCGGTGGTTCCGGGTGGAGAGGGTCACCCACTCGGCCGGGACCACCCGTCGCCTGTCCACCGAACCGCCTTGCAGGTACAGCTGCCCATACCGCGCCATGTCCCGTGCGGTCAGGTACAGCCCCGCGCCGCCGAACGGGATCCCGGTCTGGTCGTTGTGCCATGCAAACGACTCGACCCCGATGGGACTAAAGAGCTTCAGTTCGGCGTACGCCTCGGTATACATGCCCGTGGTCTTGGTGATGATCGCCGAGAGGATATGAGAACCGTGCGTGGAATAGAGAAAGTCGGTGCCGGGTTCGAATCTGAGTTCGGATTCGAAGATAGCCGCGACCATGTCGGGTGCCGCATTGACGACGGCACCGATGTTCGTCTCATGGTCGAACCCGGCTTGCATTGTCAGCAGGTGCCTGACGGTTATGTTGCCCTTGCGTTCGTCTTCCTGGTAATCGTACTCAGGGAAGATGTCGAGCACGCGCTGATCGAGGCTGTCGATGAATCCTTCCTGAAGTGCGATACCTATCAGCGCCGACGTGACGCTCTTGGTGGCGGAGTAGGTCAGGGTCAGCGAACCGCTGTCCACACCGTTGGCATAAGTCTCGGATACGAGATACCCGTTTCTGGCAACCAGCAGGCTATAGATGTAGTCGGTTGCCGAAACCTCGTCGGCCGCGCGCTCCAGTAGATCGGCCCTTAGGCCTTGTTCTGCGGGGGTCGAGACCGGCCACTCGAAGGAGTCGCCCTCCGGGTTGGATCCTTCGGTTGGACCGGCAAGGTCGCAGCCTGAAATAATCGCGACGGAAAACAGCAGGCAGACCAAGGAGTGTTGTCGGCAACACGTCGTCGCTTGCCTTTCGATGCTCGAACCCACGATCATATTCCCAGTCCAATCGGAGAATCTGCGGCCTTGGATGTCAACACACATTTACACCCGAGGGCACGTTTGTTCCGAACCACACCAAGACAAGCTGTCCTGAACACCGGTGCAACTCCGGAATTGAATTACCTGATTGTATGCCTTAGAGTGAAACCCGAATGAGACGCCAGGTCATTCTTGCCCTTGCTGCGGGCGCCGCCCTCTTCCACCTGTACGGCGCCGGGTTCTCGCCGTTCACCGCATTCGTTCAGCGACCGGTCCACTTCGCGTTCATGGCCGTGCTGGGCATACTCGGTCTCGGCATGCGGTTACGGTCGAAGAAGCCGACTCCGAACGGCGCCGAGGAAGTCAGCGAGGCCGGGGGTGTGTGGCGGCGGATAGATCTGGTCGTCCGCGGACTGCTGATCGTCGCGGCCGTGGTTTGCTGCTTCTATCTCGTGTTCGAGCACGAGGAGCTCGTGCGGCGCGCTGGAATGCCGACCGCGCTCGATCTTCTGGCCGGTGCGCTTGCCATTCTCGTTGTATTGGAACTCACGCGGCGAACCACCGGTTGGGCTCTCGTCGTGGTGGCACTCCTGGCGTTGGCGTACGCTCTCGCGGGACCGTACCTGCCAGGCGTACTCGCGCACAGAGGATACTCCCCCGTGAGGCTGATCGAGCACCTCTACCTCTCCACCGAGGGTATCTGGGGCGTGCCGCTCGGCGTGTCGGCCGACTTCGTCTACCTCTTCGTGCTGTTCGGGGCCGTGCTCGATGCGGCGGGCGGCGGTGAACTCTTCATCGGCCTGTCGTCGAGGATCGCGGGGGCCACGCGCGGCGGACCGGCCAAGACCGCGGCGCTCGCGAGTGCGTTGATGGGGTCGCTCTCGGGCAGCGCGGTTGCCAACGTCGTGACCACGGGATCGTTCACGATTCCGGTAATGAAGCGGACGGGATTCAAACCCCGGTTTGCAGGCGCGATCGAGGCGGCGGCGAGCAGCGGCGGTCAGTTGATGCCGCCCATCATGGGGGCGGGCGCATTCATCCTCGCCACCTGGACCAACATCCCGTACGTGCGGGTGGCGTTGGCGGCGGTGATACCGGCGGTTCTCTACTACATCGCACTTCTCACCGCCATTCACTTTCGCGCGCTACAACGGAATCTTCCGGCGAGCACGGGCGGAGCCCCGGTGATTCTGCAACGTCTTCACCTGTTGATTCCCCTCGGTGTGATCGTCGTCTTTCTCGCTTTGGGTCGATCGCCGATGCGTGCCGCGTACTGGGGCGTGCTGTCCGCCGTGATTCTGGCAATGGCGCGAGCAACGACTCGGCTCAACTGGGCCGGCGCGAAGAAGGCTCTCCTCGCTGCCGGGTCGGGCACGGTTCAGGTGGCCGCTGCCTGTGCCGCAGCGGGGATCGTGGTGGGTGTGGCGTCGCTGACCGGCATAGGCCTCCGGATGTCGGAGTTCATCATCACGCTTTCGGGCGGGCATCTGCCCATCGCGCTGGTGCTCACGGCTATCGGCGCGGTCATACTCGGCATGGGCTTGCCGACCACTGCCGCGTACGTCGTTCTCGCCGCCCTGGGTGCGCCGGCGTTGACCGAGATGGGCGTGCCGCTGTTGCCGGCTCACCTTTTCATCTTCTACTTCGGCGCTCTCTCGAACGTCACGCCGCCGGTTGCGTTGGCGGCGTATGCTGCCGCGGGGATTGCGGGAGGCACACCGGTTCGCACGGCAGTAACCGCTCTCTCGTTGGCCGCGACCGGTTTTGTTGTGCCGTTCATGTTCGTATACGGTCCACCGTTGTTGATGGAGGGGAGCTTCCTGGCGATTCTCCTGTCCTTTGTCACTGCCGCTGTCGGCGTCGCCGCCTTGGCCGGTGCGGTCATCGGGTTCGTTCGGGCGCCGCTCAGGATCTGGGAGCGTGGGCTACTTGGTTCCGCCGCTCTGTGTTTACTTGCATCAGGCATTCGGACCGATATCGTGGGGATCGTGGTCCTTGGATCTCTGCTCCTCTTTTGGCAGAGACTTCGGCAAGAACCGGTGGAGACCTGATGAGATTCCTTTTGATTTGGCGACGCGCAACAACGGCGGGTGCTGCCTTGGCACTCGTCGTTTTGCTTGGAGGGTGCGGCGAGGGCTCGGGTGGCGGCAGGCAGTTCCTGAGCATCGGCACCGCTGGCACCGGCGGCATCTACTATCCGCTTGGTGGTGCGATCGCGAGCCGTCTCTCTGTGGGCGATCCGGATCGCCAGTACACCGCAGAGGTGACGGGCGGCTCGGTGGAGAACATGAACCGCGTTGCGCAGGGTGCGATGGACATCGGCTTCTCGATGGCCACCACGGTGTACGAGGCATATCACGGCGGGGCCGGGTTCGACCGGCCGCTGTCCAACCTCCGGGTCGTCGCTCCGCTCTACGCGAACGTCGTGCACGTGGTCGTGCCCGACAACTCAGCCGACACGTCGGTTGCCGACTTTCGCGGCAGGCGTGTTTCGGTGGGAGCACCGGGCAGCGGCACCGAACAACTCGCCAAGCAGCTGCTTCTGGCCTACGACATCACATACGATGACGCCGACATCCGCTACCTGTCGTTCCGGGAATCG
>JBDGYW010000289.1:0-7783 GCA_039588935.1 Gemmatimonadota bacterium
ATGTTAAGCTAACGAACGTTCGTTCACTAGCATCGGCTATCCCGATAGCTAGCATCGGTATTCCCGGCTTATCGAACGTTCGTTCGGTTTCCGCGCTGGCCCGCGCCGGGTCCGGGAGTCTGCCATTCTGACACGGTCTGCCATTGTGGCACGCCCGACACCCAATGAGCATTATCTATACAGTGTATGGTAATTGCACGCCTACGTCTTGTAAGGGTTTTGATAGCATGTCATTATGGCAGGGTCCCCGCTAGCGGTATTGAGAATGGCGTAAGTCGTTGCAGGGCAAGAGGTTACGTCATTGTAGCAAGGTCGCACGGTTCGATGTGCGATTATGGGCGATGTAAGTCGTTGCCCTGCAATGAGTTACGACGATTCTGTTTTGAGTGTATGGATTTTGCACGATTCCTCTCATTCTCAAGATGACGTAAGTCGTTGCAGGGCAAGAGGTTACGTCAATCAGCCCCTTTTCATGGCGGCATGGCCCGTCATAAGTCGTTGCCCTGCAATGACTTACGTCATTTCGGCACGAGTTTTGGCATGGGTCGGGGGAATTCTCAGGAATTCTCGATTGTCCTAAGTCGTTGCCCTGCAACGGGTTACGTCGGCTCGGCGAAGTTTCTTCGGCCATTGGTACGCCATTGGCTATACGTCCCTTGTCCGGTGAGACGCCGGACGCTCAGGCGAGCGATGCCCCCCCGCGTGGGGGGCGGGAAAAGCGCCGAACGTGAGTCGCAGGACGCGCGTGGTTGACCTAGCTAGTCTAGCATCCACGACCGTCACGCCGCAAGGTTAGGGATTGAAACCCCGAGTTTAGACCTGCGAACACGCGGATGGCCGGACGTAGATCCGATGGGCCACCGATGGAACCTATCACTTTCGTGACTAGGCGGTTAGTATGTCACCCATGAACGGGGATTGTGACCAAGGCCGGGTGTAGCGAGTGGAACAGGGACGGAGCTAGGATTGCCGGAAGCGGAATCCTCGCGGGCCGAGTACATAAAGGGCAATCCATGTGCGAGTCACCTCTGGAGCCTTTCAATTCACCCCTCTACCCCGCGATCTTCCCTCGCTGGTGACAGATCCTAGACACAGGAGAAAACAGGACCGGTGCGTCTCATGGGGTACGCCTCTGACAATGGTGTCACGCTACCCCGGAGACAAACCATGCCCAAGAGCAAAAGCCGACTGGACATCCTTCGCAGCGCCTCCGCAGCCGACGACTACAACGCCGTAGCCAAGCCGTGGGCGGACAAGCTCATCCAAGAGCGCGAGGGTGCCGAGGTCAAGCAGACCGTCGCCGAGTGCCTCATGGTGGATGCCATGATCCGCAACGACGATGTGTTCGCCAAGAAGGCGACTCGTGAGTTCGCCAAACAGGCGGACATCATCGAGCATGCCGAGGACCGGGCGGGTGCGATCATCGAGGCCCCTGACTACATCGGGGACCCGCGGTGCATCTTCATCCGCAACGTGATGGTGCAGGACTTGCGCCTCAACCTCGCCTCGGCCAAGGTCTTCAAGGTGTTCCGTGACCTCATCACGGGACTGCCCGAAGACCGCACCATCAAGCTGCGTCGTGACCGCCTGCGTAAGCAGATCATGACCGCGCTGATGTAGCGTCACCGGGACCTTCCCTAACGGGGAGGGTCCCCCATGAGTCGCATCGGTTCGAGTGTGGACTTCAGAATGTGTCAACAGGCAATCGACTACCACCGATCCGGCGTTATACCAACCCCTAGCCCAAGGTCGAACCAACCGCAGAGCCGTCGTAGCCTGCGAGAAGCGAGAGCGTACCGACTGGGTGCCATGAGCCCATCGGGGGGCAGCCTCGACCTTGCGACCGGATGACTACCGGTGACCGAATACCCATCCCCGTCTCTAGGCGGGGTGGGCTCTATCGGCCCGAACAGGCTAAACCTGCAAGGACCGCCAATCATGAAGCACCATGTTCGACAGAACCCTCGCCCCATGCCGCACCGAGCGGTGTATGAGTGCATGAACGGCGACCGTGTTGTGCTTGTCAGCACCACGACCACCCAACGACCGATCGCTGCAATCCGCGGTCACATTGCCCGGAGGCCGTAACCATGCCCGTCGAGTACATCTTCACCACCCTCCTCGTCTGGAACCAGTGCGAGGGCGTCCGCGAATCCACGACCCTCAAGTCCGAGGGCAAGAACTTCTCGGAGACTCTGCGTCGTCACAGCGAGCGCATCGACGATGCCGTCCGCGACCACGGCACCTACGGGCTCCGTCCGTTCGAGACCACCCTCGTCAAGAGGTAGACCCGCAACCCCACGACCAAGAAAGGTCCATGAATCCATGCACGACAACCAGAAGCAGTCCCGCGACATCCGTCGCTTCACCGGGGTCCTCCCGTGGTTCGAGAAGGCCAACCGCGTGGCCTGCAAGACCGACAAGTTCTTCCTCGTCTGCTGCGAGAGGGCGGGCTGCGCCCCGACCGCGCGGCAGTACAGCAAGTTCAAGAACCGCCGCGGCCTCGCCCACCAGCACCGCAAGGTGAAGGTTGCGTAGGCTCATCGACAACACCATCGACCTCTGCCTCGTGGCAGGGGTCGTTCTCACCGTCCACTGGATCAGCATCGGGGGTCCGATGCCGCTATGGTGGCCCTTCTAGGAGAGCGCATGAAACAGCCCGACCGAGATGCGAAGACCGCAGCCCCCTACGGCATGCGAAGCATCGACGGTGAACTGGTACCGCTTGGCCCCGATGGCAAGCCGACCACGTTCCCGGTGTCCGACAAGATCGCAACCATCGAGAGGTGGTTGCCCCAGTGGCCCAACGCCGTGTTGGTCCGCTTCGACCCGCCGTTGCAGCACACGGACTACGACTGGGATGAGGATGACAACGAGATCGAGGTACTCAAGGAGTACCCCATCGCTGCACTCTCGTCCTCCAGCGTGTTCGGTGCCGAGGTGATGGCGTTCCCCATCAACGAGGATGGCAGCAAGACCGAGGAGGGCATGAAGGGGCTACTGTGTAGCCGCGGCACCCTGTCCAAGGTCAAGTGCCTCCGAGAACACGGGTTCACCGTGAGAGAAGAGATCGACTATGGCTCGTAGCCACCACACCGTGACCTGTCTGAACTGCGGACGGGTCTTCCAGACCGCAGCCGAAGAGTACGAGGACGTTGAGTGCGGAGGCTGCAAGGCAGTCTTCGAGTGCGCCGACCTCGTCGAGTACCACGAACGCATCAACGACGACACCACGGTGGTGTCCGTCGAAAGTCTGACCGCATAGGCCGCAACAGGCCAACATAGGAGGACAACATGTCCAAGAAGCTCACCGCCCTCTCCCTGACCGTCCGCATGTCCGATGGCACGGAACACATCCTCGCCTTCAACGACCAGAAGCCCAGCAAGTCCGGCAAGCCCAACCAGTACGCCGGGGGCAAGGTCGTGACCAAGGACGGCGAGAAGTTCCAGCTTGGTGCCAACTTCACCAAGGTCGTCAAGGCGTAGAGCCGTGGCGAAAGAGATTCGCAACCACTGGGATCTCCGCGACCGCCAGAACGCGAGGTGGGCATACTTCGGTATGTCCATCCTCGCTCTGGTCGTGGGCTTCCTCATCTTCGGTGCAATCACCGAGGTGATACACAGTCGTGAGATGGATCGACAGGACCGCGAGATCGAGCGGGCCAAGGTCGAGAAGGGCTTGGTGCCCACACCCATCAGCTTGAACGGTAAGTAGAACCCCAACCAAGAGGAGAGATGCGATGCACATCGAACAGATCGCACTCGCAACACCGAACCTGCAAGAGGATTGCAGGCTCGTGTTCAATGCCTACAGTCAGTGCCGTGGACTCGTGATCGAGGAAGCACGCGACGTTGAAGCGTACTGGGTTGATCCCCGGTACCTCAGCCCCACCGAGGGCAGCGCGTTCCTCCCCGACGAGCCGGGACTGGCACACAGTGAGTCGAAGGGGTGGCACTACCCTGACCTCGACGCACCGTACATCCCCGACCGACAGCATGAGGACTGGGACGACTACCACGACGAGGGATTGGAGTACCCTACTCTTCCGCACCCTGACTGGGTGGATGAGTTCGGCTGCATCACCCCGCCCCGTGGTGCCATCTACATCGAGCAGTACACCGACGGCGAAGACATGCCGCCCATCTGCGTCGATGCTGGGTGGAACATCGTGAACGGTCATCACCGAGCGTACTCCGCACGGTGTGCCCAAGTACCGGTGGTGCTGGTGCTGCGTGCTGTCAAGCTGCACGGCAAGCGTGCCTTCTGGGAGGGTGGCTGGACTCCCTGCTCCCGACCCGAAGGTGAGTGGGAGGGCTTCGAGGGGGACAGCAGCGTGCCCTTCTACACCGACGGCTTCAACGATACCTACGGTGAGGACGAGTGCGACATCAAGTACTCCTCACCGGAGTTCATCGGCGATACCACGGTGAGCCTCGGCAAGCCCCCTGTACTGGAGCTATGGCTCGCAGCAAGTTGAACACCGGGGCTCTCACCCAGAGGGCACTCGCCCTGTTGCGGAGAGCAGACCCCCATATCATTGCAAGTGCCATGCAATGGTTCCCTTCAGCCCGACAGCAGATGAGGGAGTGGGCTGAAGAGTACAATTTCCCTTGCGAATGGGTTGCGGACGCCACGGCTGTTGCATCGCCGCAAGTCCGCTGGACACAGCAGGTTTCAACCCAGATGCCCACTCTATTGTGGGCGGCACAGCACGGGCTATCCTTCGACAACCCTGCCGGATACATGCACAACAACAGTAAAGCATACGGTATCCTACTCGGTGAGGAGGGGCTGGTGACTGGGCCCAAGGTGTCCAACTTCGCAGCCAACTTACGAGGTTGCGATGAGTCCGTGACCATCGACACATGGATGGTCCGCGCCCTTCAGGGACACGGCGCACCTCTCAGCCCGAGAGGTAAACGATACTCAACCCTAGCACGAGCCGTTGCTTGTGCGGCTGTACTCTTCGGCCTCGCACCCGCCGAGGGGCAGTCAATCATCTGGCATCAGGTGCAGATAGAGAGCTAGGCCATGACCAAGAACGATTTCCTCAAGAGCATCCGCAAGTATCCGCGTTGGAACAAGAAGGGTGAGCAGGTACCGAAGCCCATCACCCGATGGGACGGACGCCCCTTCACTCGCAAGGACATGAGGCAAGACCTCATCGACATGCAGGAGCAGCGGCACGAGGCCATCGAACAGAGCGAGAGCCTCATCGGCAATCGCTTCATGACTAGTGTGAAGCAGGACCGTGTGGTCCTGTACACCGACGAGGCATACCGCCTCATCTATGAGATCGGCGGGTTCGCCGGTCGAGAGACGACCCGTAAGGGAAAGGACCAGTAGCATGACCATCGAGAACAACAACGAGGCGACGACGCCCAACCTGACCAACCTCCTCATCCACAAGGATACGGTCATCGCTGACCACATCAGCGTCCTCGTCAACGGGAACTACCCCAATGAGAACCGCGAAATCATGGCCGATGCCATCGTCAAGATCGACGCCTTCGTGGACCGGGTCAGGGATGTGGCTGCCGTCAAGGCACCGCCCCACTTCACCAGCGGCACCGCCTGTTGGAGCAAGAACGTCCCGTTCATGATCTGCCATGCCTTCGAGGAGTTCAATCGGAGTGCGGACCAGCGTCGAGAGGAACTCTTCGCCGCCATCGCCATGCTTCGCAGCAGCTACGTTCAGGCCATCGACGCCCACGACAAGAAGCAAGCGGCGCTCAAGCATCCGGTCAACAAGTTCTTCACCAAGTACCCCGGCTTGCTGGACACCTTCGGCACCGATGTCGAAGCCATCAAGGCGTGGCCCAGTTACAAGTGGGAAGAGATCTTCCTCTGCATGGGGCTCAACGGGGCGTGCCTCGCCGAGTACTTCGCCGAGCAGTACTGCATCGAGAACAGGGATGAGATCCTTGAGGACCACGGTGACCTCGACAACCTGCGGTGCCGACTGAGTGGCATCGACAACGCGCTGAGTCACCTCCGCGATGCTCGCAACGAGATCGACGGCTACGAGGACAGCGATGCAGCGGACAGCGTGGAAGATGCGATCAGCGGGGTCGAGGATGTGTACAACTACCTCGAATCCAAGATCGAGGAGATCGAGGAGACCTGCGCCGATGAGGTGCTGAAGGAGCAGTTGTCCAGCACCAACAGCGACACCATCGCCAGCGTGCTGGAGAGCGCCGCCTCCAGTGTGCAGTTCGAGTTCCTCACCGCGGTCCACGAGATCCTGCCGAGCGAGATCGTCGATGCCATCCGTGACAGCGGGTGGTACGATGAGGCCATTGGCGAGGGTTACATCAACGACATCCTCTAAGCGATGGCACTCACCGGCAACAAGAAGAAGAAGACAGCACCCAAGAAGAAGGCACCGGCAAAGAAGGGTAAGGGGGCACCTGCCCCCGAGCCCCTCGGGTTCCCCGGCTGCGGCAAGCACAACCAAGAGGAGGCACGCAGCATCCTCAATGACATCGAACGCTGGGCCAAAGGTTTCGCATTGCGACACGAGATGAGCCCCAAAGAGTTCGTGACCATGCTCGACCACTTCGGCGAGCAAGTGAAAGGAATCTCAATCAAATGAGCCCCATCACAATCAAGTTCAGCGAGGCCGACATCATCGAGGCACTGAACACAGGCCCCGAGGACAGGCCGCACTTCTACAACAGCGGCATGCACAACCTGAAGATCGAGGGGGAAGGCAACACGCTGCGGCTGACCAGCATGTACGACCACCCCGAGCAGACGGCAGCGTTCATCCAGTTGCTCAACGAGGCAGCACCCGGCATGGGCTGGGGCCAGCGGCAAGAGAGCCACCCCGGCTGCGAGACCTGCGACTACGGTAGCCAGTACATCACGGAGTTCACGTTCCCGGCGACGGTGGAGGTGACAGCATGAGCAGGACCAGCAAGGAAGACAAGGCGATCATCGGCAAGCTCAGTGACTACGAGTTGGTCGGCCTGTACGGAGACGGTGACTGGGATGAGCTTGGCATCGTCCAGCACACCGAGACCGGTGCCCTCACCCTCGCTTGGGTGCCGCTTTGGAACAACAGCAAGGGGGTTGACGAGCGGAAGATCCGTGATATAATGCTCCCCACTGACGCCGACAAGGTGTTCGAGTGGGCCAACCTTCGCAAGAACAGCAAGCGTGCGTTGTCCATTCTCGATGAGATCAACGGTTGGGATCGGATGGGCGAGGGCAAGTTCAGTGGCAGGGCGTTCAAGCACCTGTGGCACATCGACCCGCTCTACGCTGAGTTCGGTTGCTGTGACGTACAGGTCAAGAAGCTGCGACGATTCGTTCGCAAGCACATCGGATGGGAGTAGAGAACATGAGCAGGACCCGCAAGCAGAAGCGTCGAGCCAAGCGTGACTGGGAGGACAGGCAGGACCCGTCCGTCGAGACGCTCTGGCACAAGATCATGGCGAAGCGCATCGACATCTTCGCTACCAAGCACGAGTGGAAGCCGGACGAGGTGCTGTTCGTCGGCACCAAGGACGGACTCATCATCGACGCCAACACCGAGCAGGTGGTTGGCGACTGGATCGGCAGCCCGAGCATGCCCAACGAGGGAGCGAAGTACATCCCCGAGCAGCGTGAAGAGATGGCACCGTACCGGAAGCGGAAGATCGAGAAGTTCTTCGCCCTGTTGCAGGCAGCGGAGGAACATGGACAGGAGGTTGCAAGTGAGTGAGCCCCACACCGTCAGCGAGCCGAAGCGAGAGGGGGACCGCCCCCTCAGTGAGATCGCATGGGAGATCCGTCGCT
>JBDGYW010000290.1:0-9439 GCA_039588935.1 Gemmatimonadota bacterium
GGACGTGTAGCGTTCCTCCGGCTCCATTCCTAAGAGAGTGGATCCTAAACAACGGCCCCTCACCGTACCGTACTCTAAACAGTGAGTCAGGCGGGCTGTGGCCCGGGATAAGGTAAAGGCCAGTCTCTGGTAGGTTCGCACCCAACATTTCCAGTACGGTGTCCTCGTGTACGACCTCCTTGTAGCCGAGTTCATTGCGAACGCGCAAAAGGCCGTATGAAATCGACGTCCACGCGACAACTACGAGTCCAGCCATTAGTCCGGTTGTGATGACTCGTCTCTGCATTGTACCCCCTCGCTCTTCCGGTTGTCCCTGCCACTACCGCACGCTACTCCGGAACACTACGAGCCAAGCCACGGGGGCGCTTCAGATAGCTAGCCCGCGCGAGTGGCCACCAGGGAAGCCAACAGACAACACGGACCGCACGACGCGCATCTGCCTAACGACCCTGCAAATAAGCTGTAAAACAACTCCTTCCCAGCTTCTAAATGCACAAGCAAACCACGATGTTACGCTGCGCACAAACCAACTGCTCCTTCCGCGTTCGTCAGCTTCATGCGCCTGATATATCCAAGGAGTGTCCTCAAGAGGTAGAGTCTCATTGTCGAGATGAACACTCAATACACACATCCTCAGGAGGACACCCCATGTATTTCTCAGGCATCGATCAACACAAACGTGACTCGTTCATCACAACCTACGACTCAAATGGCACGGTCGTCAAACAGGCTCGTGTCCGTAACAGCCCACTGCTCATCCAGAGCTACTTCGCAGAGTTTCCTGGTCCGCATAAGGCCGTCGTCGAGTCCACCGGCGCATGGTATTGGCTCGCCGATCTGCTCCAAAAACACAACATCGAACTCACCCTCGCTCATGCCACTCGACTCAAGGCCATCTCAGCCGCCAAAGTCAAAACCGACAAAGTCGATTCCGACGTCCTCGCCATGTTGCTGCGCGCAAACCTCATTCCTACGGCCCACATGATCAGCTCCGACATGCGCGGACCAAGAGATCTCATGCGCACCCGACTACGACTGATCTCGAAGTGCGCAGGCTGCAAGAACTCCATCGAACGACTGCTCGAGAAATTCAACGCCGCAAACATCACAGAACTCGACAACCTCTACCAGCTCCAGGCCAGAACACACGAGGCTCAGATCGCACTCTTGGAACAGCAGATCCACACGATCGAGTGCACACTACACCCGTACCTCATTCCCAACGAAGACATTCAACGCCTGCTGTGGATTCCCGGCATCGGCAAGGTCAACGCGTTCGCCATCTACACCGAGATCGACGACATCGGACGGTTCCCCTCGGCCAAACAGTTCTTCTCCTACTGCCGCCTAGTGCCCGGTGCCGACAACTCCGCCGGCAAGAACCGCCATCGCTCTGGATCCAAAGCCGGGAACTGTTACCTGAAGCTCGCCTTCAGTCATGCAGGAGTCAGAGCCGTACAGTACTACCCGGAGATCAAAGCCTTCTACAAGGCAAAGCTCAGAAAAAAGCCCGAGAGAATCGCTCGCACTCTCGTATCTCTCGAAATCGCCCGTATCGTCTACCATGTGCTCAAAACCCGTGAAGACTTCAACGGGCAGTTCAAGAACACTCAGCTCAGTCGTACGAAACAGTCGCAGTGGCCGCGCCTGGCAAGCCCAGCCGTCTAACTGATTCCGTCTTCAACACGGGATCACGCGCCTGATTGGGAAGCCAGGCGTCGTGCCAGAGTAGTATCTGGGACCGCTTCTGTGAGAGGCGACTGGCCGGTCTAAACGGCATCGACCAGGTGAGCCCAAAATGGTGTTTGACCGCCACTGTGAGTGACGACGTCAATCCGATACTACTGGCAGTCGCCATGCAGATCGAGGGAGGGGCAACACACACAAAAAACAAAGCGGCAAACAAAGTTCGCCGCTAAAAAACCACTACGCCCACTTGACGGGACGCTCCTTTATGGTGTTATACAGCATTCACTCTACCTAGTAGCTAGGCCGACAAGCCTCCGGCACCGACCTGCCAGACTCCCGGAGTTTCTCACACGCCAACCGCGCCGCATCCGAGGCCGTATACTCTTCGGCAACACGCTCGAATAGCTCATACGCCTGAACTGAATCGCCCTGCCTCTCAGCTCCCAACCCAATCTTGTACAGTGCGGATCCCGCCTGATGCGATTCCGGAAAGTCGACGACGACGCGTGTGAAATACACGATGGCAGAGTCAGGGTGGGCTGGTAGGAAACTTTCACCGATCCAATGCAGCGCATCCGGTACCCGTCGGTGCCCTGGGTATTCACCGACCAGCCGGCGGAATCCATCACGCGCCGTGACTGGACTACCTCGCTCCAACTGCTGCCTTGCCAGCGTGAACAGCTGTTCCGGTTCCAAGTCATCGCCACGAGGCTCGATGGAATCGCTCGAAGTGCTAGTGACATAACGCGCTGCAGACTCAATTGCAGATCGCAGTTCACGGAGACTAACCTGACTCTGACCGGCGAGTTCCTGAACCGTCGCGAGTTCACGTCGAAGATCCCTCAGCTCCCCACGGAGATCGCCAAGCGCCAACGTGAGGCGGCGAACCTCTGAGGTAACCGAGTCAAGTAGGTGCTGCGTTTCAGCGTGTGATCGCACCGCCTGGTCTGCCAGTTGTGCAAGCGTGGCAGCCCTCGCAGAGTCCGACATCGTAACCTGTTCGTGGTACTGTTGTAGCTCTGCTTCAATGCGCCTGACGTCGCCCTTCATTGCACACCCTGACCACAGCCCAATCGCAAAAATCACCAAGACGTATCGGAGCACCGAGTCATCTCCCAGTGAATGCTGTATAACGACCCTGCGCATAAGCTGCGAACGTAATCGCAAGTGCAGCATGGAATCCTCGAACTTCAATGAACTCTCCAAGCGGAACACTCAACTGCTCCTACCGCGTTCGACAGTCTTCATGCGCCTGTCAGACGGCGGCCCGGGCAGCCCGCGACGCCATCACTCAGTCAGAAATCCACGACCGGAGAAGCTCCAAGATATCGGCAAGGTCGTTGGTGACAAGGGATGCGGACGCGGCTTCTACTGCCGCGTCGGTGCCGTTGAGTGCGATCGACCTCCCACACGCCATAAAGACGTCGATGTCAGTTCCGCTGTCGCCGATCGCCACGCAATCCCCCACGGAAATGCCGTTCATAGCACAGAAATCCTGCAAGCAACTCAATTTCCCGCTACTTCCCAGGTAATGCGTGATCCGGCCGGTAAACTCCGTACCTGTCGTTTCATAACGGCTTCCGTAGACGGAATCAAAGCCGAATCTGGTTCCAAGCACATTCGCGACCTGGGTCGGCCCGGCGGTGATCAGCACAGCAGAAATGTGCCTTGCCTTCAAGTAGGCCAACACGGATTCAATGCTGTGAATCAGATCAATGCAGCGCTCGAATTCGCTTTCGACCCTCGCGAGGTCCAGCTCTTCGATTAGCCGTACCTTGAGATGATCAGCCTCTATCCAGGTAATCGTCCCTTCTTTCTCGCGGTCCTCAATCTCCTTCAAGGGTTCCAGGTTGCCGTTGAGCTCACAAAGGTACCGGACGGAATCGGTGTTTCGGATGAGCGTGCCATCCATGTCGAAGCATACGGCTTGTATCTTCATCCTTGGAAGACTCTATTCACGATGACCCTCTGGTTGTCCGACACAGCGTCCGGATCGGACTCGAAGTACGGATGATGCACTCGTATTCCAGCGGGCGCGACTCCGACACAATCCGCTTGGATTAGAGGTAGAACCGCTTGCTGGTCGCCATGACGACAACCATGTCGTCCTCCGAGGTCCTCGCCGCCGTCTAACGACCCTGGGCATAAGCTGCGTGCGCTCGCTCTTCAGCCGCAAGAAGGGTTCGGTCATCTGCGACCTCGCTGTGCACTCATATCAACTGCTGCCGCCGCGCATGGCAGCTTCATGCCCCTGTTAGACAGCGCCCCGCAACTCCTCAACAACGAATATTCGTCCGGCCGCGTCTGTTCCAAACGGCTCCTTTGCCAAGCCGAAGAAGAACTTCTTTGGAAGCTCGCCGTCGAAGACCACATAAGCTGACGTAGCTGGAGTGATAGGGTTGCCGACACCAATGAACTTCATCGCGACCCCGTCCAAGTTCTCATACTCACCTTCCACCGTTTCGGTCCGCACTGCAGCAAGTCCACCTCCGTTAGCAGGCCCGACTCCCCAGCCGACTGGCTGAGGACCATCTGATGGGAAGGCAAAGCGCCAGTATCTCTCCTCTCCAAATCTCGGTCGTACCTCGATGGCCTTTCTTGAAAGGTCGCCGAGGTACACGTCATGAAGCTTTGTTACAAATGGGTCCTGTGATGGCAAAACACGACGTGGTGGAACACCAACAACTGCAGCGCGGATTTCCTCGATCCAATCCGGGTTGGCAAGATTGACACAGAGGCGGACTCTTAGCGACAGGGGAACATCGCGAATGGACACCTGGTGGAGCATTCCGACCAACGGGAATTCTTCACCCCTCACTTCGAGTGCACGCTGAAGCGCATAACTCAATTCCTCTTCGCACGCCGAACTCGTGAGGCTGTTTGGTGTCACTAGGTACGCCCAAGCGTCCAGTTCTGGCGACATCATTTGTTCAGCGATCTGACCCCAGAGTCGACGCCCGGGAATGAGAGCGATCTTGTCGTACGTAGCGTGAATACCCGCGTCTTCAAGCTCCTGAACGAGGTAGTCGAAATCGCCTTCGTCGTTGTCAGCCCACGCATAGGTCAGCCAAAGTCTTCCAGTCATGTACCTTCTCCCGGGCGCTGTCTAACGACCCTGCAAATAAGCTGCAAACGCATGCTAAACAGGCGCGCGGAGCGTATTGTTGCCTTTGAGTTCACCATGGACACAATCCTACCTCATACCCAGCGTTTGACAGCTTCATTTGCTGGTTAGACAGCTTCACGCTTGCCACCGCTAAAACGTCTTGTCACTATATCGTCATAACGTTACATTTCGATCATGCCAAAAACTAAACGTGCCACAGTCTATTTCGATCCTAACCTGCACAGGGCGCTTCGGGTAAAGGCAGCAGAAACGGAACGCAGTCTATCGGATCTCGTTAACATGGCGGTCCGACGTAGTCTCGCGGAAGACGCCGAAGATCTCGCTGCATTCGAAGCCCGCATCAAAGAGCCAAACCTCGACTTTGAGGATGTGCTGAAGGATCTGAAAAGCCGTGGCGAACTATAGACTCCAGATCAAGCCATCCGCTGTCAAAGAACTTGAGGCGATCCAGCTGAAAGACCGCAAGCGCCTGGTGGCCAGAATCCGGCGACTCGCAAAAGAACCACGACCGGACGGCTGTGAAAAACTGTCTGGCCAGGACAAATACCGTGTGCGCCAAGGACATTATCGGGTTCTCTATTCGGTTGACGATTCGGCGCCGTCCATCACTATCGTGAAGATCGGACACCGGCGCGACGTCTACCGGTGAGTGAAGCTGTATAACGACCCTGCGCATAAGCTGCGAACGAACTCCTTCCCGGCTTCTAGATGCATGAGCGTTCGACGATGTTACGCTGCGCACAATCCAACTGCTCCTTCCGCGTTCGTCAGCTTCATGCGCCGGTTAGACGCACACCTCTCACGGTGAGCGAGCCTCCTCTGGAAACCCTCCAGCCGGCTTTGGCTTGCCCCCCGTAATAACTCAACTGCCAGTACTCCCGGCTCCCCGGCGAGCGACCCCAACTCTCAAGGCGCTCTCCACTGACCGCCATCTGGATCAACACCAGTGCACGGGAAACTTCCTCCCACCTTGGCCGCGGTGAGACCGCATATAGGGTTCGGCATCGCACAACGGCTGACTTCGTGAACGGTCCTCAGCTTATCGACCAAGCTTTACCAACAAACCACATTGGATCACCCTCAGTTGTATCGAGATGATCGCGCCGCCAGCCGATGTTCATCCAGCAGTACAAAAAGAAAGGGCCGTCCTCATCTCTTCTGCCCGTGTGCGTATAACGACCCTGCAAATAAGCTGCAAACGCACTCCCAGCCGGCTTCTGGATACACGTGAATTCGTTGATTTCACCATGTGAACAAACCGATTGTTACCCCAGCGTTTGTCAGCTTCATTTGCGTGATACTCATAAAGGCCTCCTCGGGAGCTTACTAGAGAGGTAAGCTCTGGGAATCAGCAAACCCTACCACAAGGAGACCCATATGAGATTCTACACGAAGCAACACAGACACTATTGCGGCATCGACCTCCATGCACGAACGATGTATCTCTGCATCCTGGACCAGGCTGGCGAGGTACTCCTGCACCGGAACTACCACACTAACCCTGATGCTTTCCTCAAAGCTGTCGCGCCGTACCGCGAAGATCTAGTAGTCTCCGTCGAGTGCATCTTCACCTGGTATTGGCTCGCCGATCTTTGCAGACGCGAAAGCATCAACTTCGTACTAGGTCATGCCCTCTACATGAAAGCCATCCACGGCGGCAAGGCGAAGAACGATCGCATCGACGCTCACAAGGTCGCTGTGCTGCTCCGCGGTGGCATGCTTCCCCAGGCATACGTCTATGCGCCGGAGATGCGCGCCACCCGCGACCTGCTCAGGCGACGCCTCCACTTCACGCGGAAACGCGCCGAACTACTTGCCCACATCGAGAATACCAACAGCCAGTACAACCTGCCGGTATTCCAGAAGAAGCTCACCTACCCGTCCAACCGCGGCGAGGCATCCGGACGGTTCAGTGATCTCGCTGTGCAGCAGAACATCGACGTCGATCTCGGACTCATTGCCTACTACGACGTGATGCTGAGGGAGCTGGAGAACTTCATCCTCCGTACCGCGAAGAACCATGACGCCAACACGCTGTATCGACTCCGCACGGTACCCGGAATCGGCAAGATCCTCTCGCTCGTAATCCTCTACGAAATCCACGACATCGATCGGTTCAAACGTCCCCAGGAGTTGGCATCATACTCGAGACTCGTGAGGTGTGCCCGTGAATCGGCCGGCAAGGTGAGTGGCAGTGGAGGCAAGAAGATCGGCAACGTGCACCTCAAATGGGCGTTCTCCGAGGCAGCCGTGGGGTTCCTGAGAAAGAACGAGGAAGGAAAAAAGTTCTACGACCGCCTCTTACAAAAACACGGCAAGGGCAAAGCTCTCACGGTACTCGCACACAAGCTCGCCCGTGCCGTCTACCACATCTGGAAGCACGATACCGTATTCGACCAGGAGAAATTCCTGACGCACTGAAATACTAACGGAGGGAAGTGGGTGAGCCCGACGTCTAACTCGTCCGCTGGGGCAGAGCCCGACCCAAGACGATTATTCTCGTCATCGGCAACATGCCCGGAACCCGGTTGCTTGATTGGAAACCCACTTCCGCTCCAAAACAATTGATTCGGCTACGAGCATGTTCTGCCCCTCACCCGAACCTGTACCTAACTGACACGGTCAAAGTCGGCGCTTGAGTAGGACGGCACGAGGGCAACAGATGAATTTCTAGGCCGCGGGGAAAAAACACCCGCACAGGACTGAGCCTCAATAGGTGTTTGGTGCAGAACAGCGCACCGACCTCGAAATGAAAGTCAGGGCAGGCCGATGCTGAAACAACCACACAAACGGGACCCCACCACACCCCGTGTTGTCTATCTACACACGCTTGACTCCGGAGGCCTTATAGGTGTTAGAGGTGTTAGCCAGCATTGGCTTGCTGCGTACAACCATCGGGTGATAGATTGCACTATCGTTTAACAGTAGGTTGCCATGGCTGTTGTTAAGGTTTCGCCCAAGTACCAGGTGGTCATACCACAAAAGATCCGTGAAGCCCTCGGAATCGAAGCAGGGCAAGAAGTCCAGGCGTTGCAGTACATGGATCGGGTAGAGTTCATTCCTGTAAAACCCGCAAAAGCAATGCGGGGCTTCCTGCGTGGTATTGATACGGATGTTCCACGCGACGAGGACCGCGAATGAATGTCGTCGATTCCTGCGGTTGGCTTGAATACTTCGCGGACGGTCCCAACGCTGACTTCTTTGCTGCTGCCATTCAACGGACGCGCAGACTTATTGTCCCTTCGATCTGCCTTCTGGAAGTGTTCAAGCGAGTGTTCCAGCAAGTTGGAGAAGGCCCTGCGCTCCAGGCGGTTGCACTCATGGAGCAAGGAAACGTCGTTGAGCTCGACGCTGCTATAGCGCTCACAGCAGCTCGACTTGGCATTGAACACAAACTCCCACTGGCGGACAGTGTCGTGCTCGCAACTGCTCGCCATCATGGCGCGCAAGTGTGGACGCAGGACGCGGATTTCGAGGGCTTGGACGGGGTGCACTTTACTCCGAAGCTGTAGGTGCCATTGCTGGCTAACGACTCTGCGCATAAGCTGCGTGCGCTCACACACCAGCGCCATGGAATGCTCGGTCATCTGTGATGCCGCCATGCGTTCATACCAACGACTCCTACCGCGCATGCCAGCTTCATGCGCGGGTTAGACGGCATTGTCAAAAGACTCGGAACGACGTGTCACCATCACCATCAACGAATAGCACTTCACCAGACTCGGCTACGACCACAGTTCGCTCACGGCCGAACGACAACCCACAGAGTTCTCCGCAGCTGTGCCACCAGTACAGGTGCATCCGGACCACATGAACATTTGCATAAGCATGATCACCGTGCTCCAGAACGTCGGCTCGTTCGACATTCGCGATGTAGCGGAACCGAACCTGCGACCGGCTGTGACCTTCTCGATATCGTTCAACTCGTGCCAGATAGTATTGCACGGCATCCGTTGTGATCGCGTACGGAATCATTATGCCGTGTGATTGCGACCACCACCAAACCAAAGAGTCCGATTCGGCTATCGGTGGTGCTCTGAACCGCGCACCGCGATTTGCGGCGATCACGCTGTCACGCGACGGGTAGGTATTCTCCGCAACAAGCATTGCTCGATGTCCCACCTCATCATGCCATGATCTCTGCACCTCTACCTGATACGGTGGTTCCTCACTGAGCTCCGACGGCAGTCGGTCTACCTGCTGCGCGGACAGGCTGAAACACGTGAGTAACTGAAGGGCGCACAGTGTCATCGATGCTTGGACACCACACCGACAATGCCGTATAACGACTCTGCGAATAAGCTGCATGCGCTCACTCACCAGCTGCACCACACTGTCGGTCATTCGTGATCGCATTGTGCGCTCATATCAACTGCTCCGGCCGCGCATGTCAGCTTCATTCGCCTGATATTCCCAAGAAGTGTCCGCCGGCGTAACGTTCCATTAGCAGTCTCGAGTATGCGTGATGCGTTACCCAGGGGGCAATGCATTCGCAGCTCATGGGTGGCTGCGCCTGGCAAGCCCACCTGCCTAACTGACTCCGCATCGCGCGGGCTCATGCGCTTGATTGGGAAGCCAGGCGTTGTGCCAGGGTAGTATCTGGGACCGCTTCTGTGAGAAGCG
>JBDGYW010000291.1:0-7669 GCA_039588935.1 Gemmatimonadota bacterium
GGCCATCTCTCGGACGCGCTTTGCAGTCTTGAGGTCGATGGCCTCCATCTCGTCGAAGTTGAGCGGGACCAGCCTTCTCGGTCCAGTTTCCTGGCAAGCCCCGTAGTTTCTCTGGATCTCGTCAGAGATCGGCCTGTACGGAACCCCAAGTCGGTCACACATCTCAGGCCACCGGCTATCAATATCCTCGACTCGGAACCTGATCACGATTGCCTCGTTTTTCTCGATCAACTCATTCCACGCCACCCAGAAGAGCATGGCACGAAGCGTCTTCGGGTAGATCCCGCAAGAGATCCCGGTATGCCGCTCCTGCCAACACCAGATGTTCTGGTTCAAGACAGGAGACGCAATCGACGGGATCACCTTGCGTGGATCCCGTGTCATATGCCATACCTGCTCGAAATCATAGTCACTTCGCCTCTGGCGTGACTCGTCCTCATGCCCTCCGTCATCGGTCCAGTGCTTGCCCGGATACCAGCAGTCCTCTGCCGCGAAGAACATTCCGCATGTTCCATCACGTTTAATATGCTCATGGCCGATCTTGACCTTGGCGCTCCGCAATACCCTTGTCATGAATCGAGTTGCGCTTCTCGGGGAAGCCAAGACTAGGAGCTTGCGCTGAAACTTGCTCACGGATCCCCCCACTAGAGCAGAGAGTTCTGTAGATCCACGATCTGAACTTCCCCATCGATGGCATCGGACGCCATCTGGCCCACCACCGGGGTCTGGCTCAGGGGGATGAGGGACAAGCCACCGTCCCCGCCCTTGTCGTAGACCTCGATCTCGTCCACGGCAGCAGCCAGACGGCCCTGACGACGACTGGATACCGTCACCGGAGTACCGCGTTCGGGTGTGCCCTCGACAAAGACTGGGCAGTACCCAAGGCGCTGAGCCCAGAAATACTGGGTGCTGCTGTTTCCTGCCGGAACTTCCGCCTGTGGCACTCCGATGAACGGGCGCCTCATCCCGCCCGCAGTCTTCTGCGGATCGGCGTACTTGTTCTTGATGAGGCTGACCTCGGTGCTAGCGTCGCTCGCTACCTCGATGGGATTCCAGAGCGTCACGGACCCATCCGCGGTCGCGGCCGTGAAGGCCGTGTGGTCACGGATCTTGTAGTACGAGCCCTGGCCCCCACCGTCCACCACCATCAGATACCCATTCTGGAAGGCGTTGGCGGTGATGGCCGTTGCGCCGGCCGTGATGCCAGTGATGACGGTCGACCCCACCCCAAGACAATTGGTTGTCGTGGTGAGGTTGTGAGTCGTCGGAGTGATCGTGTCCGCCATCAGGGGCTCACCCCTGGCGAGCACTTCGGACCCGCTGTGGCTGCACCATACGAACGCCGTCCCCTCGAGCACACCGATGGTGCCCACGGGAATGTTGGAGATGGTGTACGCAACCTGAGTATCGTGGTTGATGCTCCCAGCGCCCAAGAGTTGCGGATAAGGCATATTGTTTCTCCCGTAAGGGGTGGGAGCCGAAGCCCCCACCCCACTATGGACGCGCTAGGGCGCGATGGTCAGGAACACGGGTGCGTGCTCCCCGTCCGCACTGGTCCAGAGATTGATCCCGATCAACGGCTCACCCGCCGCATCGGCGATCTCGACCGCGCCAGCAGTCGGGCCAAGCGTGTTGGCCTTCCCAACAGCGCAGATCTCATCCTGCAGGGCACAGGAAATGCCCCACGTCTGGCACCAGAAATACTGCGGCACCGTGTTGCCCGCTACCACCGCACACTGTGCAATGCCAACAGGCAGGGCTACCTGCCCACCGGGAGCCTGGATCACATCAGCCCACGGGTTCTTCACCATCTGGACAGTTGCTCCGGCCCCAAACGCCACCTGTATGGGATCATGAAGCGTCAACGCTACGGCCGTTGTGCCAGACGCAGCAGCATGGCTCAGGATCTTGTACGTGTAGCCTTCTCCCGTGTCATCAATCACGCACAAGTACCCTTCGGCGTACTCATTGAGCGTGACCGCAGTGGAGCCAAGAGTAGGCGACACGGTTGTGTCCCCGATAGCCGGAGTGCCAACGGCCAGCTCAGTGAACTGAGCCGTCTGCACCTCTGCCGAGAGCGCCTGTCCCACGGTGATGGCCGCCGCAGCCGAGTTCCTGGCATAGTAGAAGACACGGCCATCCGGCAAGACACCACGAGTGCCCACGGGATGCACAGCA
Source organism: Gemmatimonadota bacterium (assembly GCA_039588935.1). Taxonomy (GTDB): domain Bacteria; phylum Gemmatimonadota; class Gemmatimonadetes; order Gemmatimonadales; family GWC2-71-9; genus JBDGYW01. Next base: position 2,179 of record JBDGYW010000291.1, read on the forward strand.
TCAGACTCGCCCGCGACAGTAGTCGCGACCTCAAAGATGCTCTGCCCGGACTGCCGCCCGTTCGTGAGATAGGGATGAATCATCGTCATGATGGAACCCCCCTACGGTGCGATCGTCAGGAAAACCGGCTGGTTCTCGCCAGCGATTCCGACGACCCACTGAACACCGATCTGCTGATCTGTACCACCATTGATCTCTGTCTGCCCCGCAGTCGAGCCAGAGGTGATCCCGGCGCCCGAGGCGGTGGTATCGTCCTGCCAAGCACAGGAAATCCCCCACGTCTGACACCAGAAGTAGTACGGAGCGGCTGCCGTTCCTGCTGTAACAGCCATCTGCGGAATACCCACAGAGAAGTGCGCTTGGTTGGTCGGCGCAATGACCACATCTGCCCACGGATTCTTGACCATCGTCACGGTAGTGGCAGCAGCAAACCCTACGTTGATCGGGTCAACCAAGGTCATCACGAACGCTGTTGACGCGACGATTGCCGGGTGAGACGCGATCTTGTAGGTAATCCCCTCGCCCGTGTCGTCCACGACGCAGAGATACCCACCGGCAAATGCGTTGGCTACCTGTGCAGTTGACCCAGGCGTTATGGTCACCGTCGTGTCTCCAGCAGCAGCCGTGTTCACCGCAAGGTCTGCATCTTGTGCATCTTCCGCAGGCGCACTCAGCAAATTACCAGCAACCAAAGCAGTGCTGGAGTTCCGCGCGTAGTAAAACACCCGCCCATCGGGCAACCACGCACGCGTTCCCACATCGACCACTGCGGTCTGTGTCTCATCCCAGATGCCCTGACTGGTCGCGTGACCATTGGGCAAGATCGGATAAGGTGCTCCCATTTTCTCATCTCCTTATTGCTGTGCAGGCGGTCCCGCACATTTCCCACGCGGCTGATTCCGCGAGGAGTTGGTTTAGTCCGTGATGGAAGTCAGCTTGTTGTTGCCGTACCTCCGGTTGCCGAGCATCAGCGCAGCCGTCACCTCGAGCGGTCGCACCTGGACCGTCTGGTTGCTCGACGGCTTCCACTCACCGAACGCGAAGTCCGCGCCCTCGAGCACGCAGAACTTGATGCCGTTGCCATCACTGACACGCACCATGTAGAGGTAGCCACTGGCGCACTTGGCGTCGGCGAGTACCGGCTTGCCCTTGAAGGCCAGGGCCGCAAACGAGCCATCGGCCACGTTCACCGCACCCGCGAACCGCTCCTGCGGCTGCAGGGCACCCTCGTACCGCTCATGCGTCGGGTAGTCGGTGATGACGCACTCGGGCTGGATCATGCCCTCGCTGGCGTTGTTGAAGCACGTCCGCATGTCGGCCAGGCCCTGAGCGGCAAACGAGCCACTCGCGAAGCTGACCGAAGCCGCAGCCGTACCGCGCGCCGACACGCCACGCGAGTTGAAGTTCGCGTAGGTGCCACCAGCAATACCCTGCACCGTGTCATTTGCCGAGATCAGGTCATCGAGAGGCGTGATCCCATTGGCCGCAGCGGTCGTGGCATGCAGGTCGTCCGCGATCATGTCCGCCAGCGCCAACATGACGCTCACGGTCTGGTCCTCGAGGAACGACGCCATCGCGGCATCCCCACGGTTGATCCGCAGGTCATGCTTGGAGATGACGAGTCCGTGCGTGTACCAGCGCCAGTTGGCCCGCGCCAGCAGCGTGTTCTGGTCGGGCGCCACGTTGTGGGTATCGAACCCACTGGCACCACGCTTGGCGCCCTGGTGCGAACCGAGGCGAACCCTCTGGCTCACGTCCAGGCCACCGGTCTGGACCTTGTGGCCCGCTCCGCGCATCTTGACGCCACCGAAGTCGCCAAGGGTCTTGTCCGCGAAGATCGCCAGGGTCGGCGAGTGCGAGAACACATGGTCGATGTTGTCGCGAAGAATCACGTTCGTGGTGAACGTGTACTCACGAATGTTTGAGTTGGTGAAATCCAACGAAGCAACCGACATTGCTCTTTCCTCCGAATCGAATCCGGCAGGAGCCTTCCGCTAGATCAGATCTTGTCCGGGTTCGCCTTCGCGAATTGCAACGCGTTCAGCGCACCCTTCACCTCTGCGGGCAGTTCCTTGCCTGTAGTCGAGGTATCCGTCGGACTGTCCGTGCGGAATCCCTCGACCCTCTCTCGATCTTGGAGGCGCTTGCGATCTCCCAACTGGAAGCGAACGTCTTTCGGTACGAACTTCCACGCCACGGCTTCCACCGTGTCGTATGCCGCCGGGTTCTGCAGATCACGAAGCAGCTTGCGTCCACTGTTGTCGGTGCCCCACTGGGCCACCTGCGGCGCCATGCCCTTCTTGACCTGATCGAACTCGTCTGGCTTCAGGAAGTTCTCCTTTGCGAATCGCTCCAAGTGCTGCTGCAATGCCGCAGTGCCCGTGCTGGTAGTGATCCCCGCCTGCTCCGTCTCAAGTCGTTGGACATGAGATCGAAGCTCGCGAATCTCCTTCTGCTCATCGGTCAAATACTCATCATCATCGGTGGTTTGGCCGGCGTTGGATTGCCCGGTAATCTGGCCCGTCTGCTCGAAACCCAAGATCATCTCCTGTGTCTGAGGGTCACCTCGCAGCCGCAGGTAGTTGTCAAAGACAGCTTTCACCGTCTCTGGTTTTACCCCCTGCGAAAGCAAGTCTTGGATTGGACCAGCATCCCCACCACGATCGGTGAGCCTGCGGTTTTCTGCCTCCATTCTGTCTGCACGGCTCTGGTGCTTCGTGACTTCCGAAGCGGCAAAGTCGCCATCTGCTCGGATTCGACCGAGGTAGTCCTGGGAACTCGCATCCCCAGCACCAGGCGTTGCGGTCGATGCAGCCGCATCCGTCGTGGCGATGGAATCACCACCGTCCGTCGTCTGCGTCGCATCGGCTCCCGTCACGCCACCGGGAGCATCTGTTGCCATCGACATGGAACCTCCTCTGTCGATTAGAAGTGACGGCAAAAGAAAAAGCGACCCTCCGGCTGATGCCGAAGAAGCCGCTTTCGAAAGCTTCTTTTGCCGCTCGCGCCCTGAGCGTCCCCAAGGCGATCGAGGTTATGTCAGCGCCATTGGCGCCAGAAATCTACTGTCTCAACTCCTCCCACTTGTCCTGCATCTCTGACCGCGCCTCTGCCAGCTTGCCCTGAACCCTGACGCGCTCCGCCTTGAGCTTGTCGAGTTCGGCAACGATCCTGGACAGGTGGCTCTTGAGCGACAAGACGCGCACCCCGATCTGTCCAAGGTCGCGTAAAGCAGCAATCTGGGCATCCGTCAGCGCCATATCAGTACAGCCCCATCATGAGACGCAGTAGGTTATCGTCCAAAACCTCTTGCGGTTGCCCTCGTCCGGTTGGCATGGGGCGGCCCTGCATCATCAGCTGCATGAGTTCCTCAGTGCTCACCCCGCGACCCCCGCGCCCGGGCATATTCTGTATTACCCCAGCAGGAGGGCGCTGAAAGCGCGACGGGAAATGCGTCTGGCCTTCTTGATCTCGGCGACTCACACCCCTGCCGCCAATGGGACGCATCAGCGTTCCTTCATATGGAGTCCCGCGAACAGAACCAGATGCCCGCTTCTTTTTCTTCCTGCGGATCTCCTTCCAGTACGCCTCTTCAGCCGCTCGCTCCGCATCAATCTCGCGCTGTAGTGCTTCTTGTTCGGGTGTGGGCATAACCTAGTCCGCCGTGTATCCCATCTTCTTGAGCATCCGCCTCGTATTCGGATTGAAGCCCATGGTTTCCGTCACATCACGCCGTGTTCGATTCTTGCGCCGAACCGTAGTCTTGACGGGCCCTGTCGGCTTCGGATACTGAATCCTGCCGCCACCGGGTCTGGTTTTTCTTGCAGCCATGATAGGCCTCCTATCTCATCGTCTCCGGCGCCAGGATCAGGTCGAATGTTCCCGTCGCCGATCCATTGTTGCCGCTCATGTCCGAGGTGAGCTCGATGTCCGTCTTCTCCGCAAAGAGAATCGGAGGATCGTGAGGCGTGCACTGGTACACGGACTCAGCGATCTCCAGAATCTCCTGCACCCTGGACGCGGCCCCCTCGACGGACTTGCGCAGCCGGAATGTCCCCACCACATTGGCGGCCGTGTTGATGTTCGTCGTGCAGAACTGCGTCAGCAGGGCGTTGAACCCGTTCGGGACCGTGTAGCACGCCTGCAACGTCTGGTTCTCACCCGCAGTGATGACCGCCACCAGATCCGTCAAGATCGTATCAGGAATACCGTCCTTGGCTGCAGCATCAACACTATCAATGTGGATGTAAACATTCCCAGTGAGCGCCGTGTCGGTCGCGTAGGCGCGATTGACACGCATGATCTTCTCGCCACCCAGCTGGACAAACTCAGTAGCAGTCGCGTTCGCGACAGCGCCCAGCGCTTGCGTCACCGTCTGCGCGTCCCAGCTGGAGTCCAAGTATTCAACCGTCACCTCAAGCGCGGCATCATTCTCATCGTCACTGCTGATATAGAGATTCACCGCTGTCGTTCCGATCACGTCAAAGCAACGGATGGGGCCTCCCACATCGCTGCCGTCCCAGATCGAATCCTCGGTGGTGTCGGCGTCCTGATTCCGGCCGAACTTGTTCACGGTGGTGATGGTGCCAGTCTTCCCCAACGCCGCCGCCTCAGTTAGAGACAGGAAGACGTTGGAGCTGATAGAGTGGAGCCCCAGAGAAAAGAGCGCCACCGCGCCAAGAATCAACCCGAGTACGACTCCGCGCTTCATCTCATGCCCTCCCCTCGGAATCCCAGCATCGATCTCGCGAGAGCGTCCTGGTAGAGCCTCAACTGTTCCTCTCTGCGGTTCGCCATCGCCTGAAGCTCCATGACATATCTCATCATGTCATTCTGCGGGGTCGCATAGAAGGCATGCCGGCTGGGGGTCACCGCAAACGGATCGAGCGTGGACCCGAACGCCATGGGAGCAACCCCGACACCCGCACCGCCGCCGCCCCCATCGGAGGGCTGCTCCTCACCCTGCGGAAACTCCTTCGCGAGTTGCCGCTCGAGCCCTTCGTTGGACGCGGCCTTGGGCTGCTTGCCCTTGTTCTTTTTCTTCCGCTTCTTCTCTGCCTTTGCCTCGGCGTCCATCTCGGACTGCAAACTCTCCTGCAAGCCGCTGTACCGCCTGTCGTTCTCCGAGCCCGCCATCATCATCGCAAGCGTGTTGAAAGGCATCACCGGCATCGCGATCTCTCCCCGGTCGAAACTCGGCTCCCCTGCCCGGAGTAGCTGAATCCCGTCCCCTTGATCGTGTGGTCGGGCCGCGCGCCGTGGTCCTTGTCCCCCTTCGGGTAAAACCCAAGCTCGCGCATCTCCTTCTCCTTCTCGCGCTGAGAGGAATGGAACTTGCCTGTGGCATCACTGAACTGCGGTGTGCCAAAAAGGTCCGTCGTGACCTTCGAAGGAATCCACGTCGTCTTGCCGCCGCACAGGGTACAGGGCGGATAGACGTGGTTCTCGATCACCACATCCAGCGCAACGGTCTGGCAGCGCGAGCAGCGGA